>JAGRJA010000225.1 GCA_020443005.1 Pseudomonadales bacterium | reverse complement strand
CTGCCGACAAACGTTACAGCGAAGCAAAAACACAGATTGCCTTGTTGCTGGATGCCCACAATGAGGTCAGCTCCGATTTCTCAACCTATCGTTACCTGGCGAGCCAGGGCTTCTTGCCGGGCTATAACTTTCCCCGGTTGCCGCTGCTGGCCTATATCCAGGGCCGAAGGGGTAATATCGGGCGCGATAGTTTCCTTGCTAGACCGCGCTTTCTGGCCATTTCTGAATTCGGTCCGTTAAGCCTTATCTACCATGAAGGCTCACAGTACCGTGTTAAAAAAGTCATGTTGGGCGTTCGCAGTGATCAGGAGATCGATCAACTCGGGCTGGCCAAGCAGGAAGCAAGACTTTGCCCCAGTTGTGGCTATGGGCATTTCCATCAGCAGTTGGAAAATGAAATCTGCGTCGCCTGCGGAACACCGCTGGATGGCGGCAAACGCATCGATAACCTCTATCGCATCGAAAACGTCAGCACGCAGCGCGTGTTGCGGATCACGTGTGATGAAGAGGAGCGCCAGCGCCAGGGCTATGACATGCAAACCACAATTCAGTTTGCATCCATGGATAATCGCCTGCGTGTCGTTAATGCGGAAATAACTGATGCCCAGGGCAATGTGCTTTTACACATGCAATACGCCCCGGCCTCAACGGTTTGGCGTATCAACTTGGGCTGGAAGCGCCGAAAGGAAGAATCGATATACGGGTTCAATATTGATACCACGACAGGCCAATGGAGCAAGGACGAACAGGCGCCACCCGATCAAAACGATGAAGCCTCCAAGGACGAAAAACATATCGAACGGATCACCCCGTATGTGGAAGATCGCCGCAATGTCCTCATTTTACGGCCGGGCAGTTATTTGGATGAAAGCCTGCTAACCAGTCTGCAATATGCCATTAAACGCGGTATTGAAGCCGAGTTCCAGATCGAAGAATCGGAACTGATGGCAGAGCCATTGCCTAACCGCAATGAACGCAAAGCAATTTTGTATTACGAATCTGCCGAAGGTGGTGCGGGTGTATTAACGCGCTTGGTAACGGACGCCACTGCGTTATCGCGAGTCGCCAGGCAGGCACTGACCATTTGTCACTACACACCGGATGATCAGGGTGAATATATCGACAGTAATCCGGATTGTGAGGCAGGCTGTTATCGATGCCTGTTGAGTTATTACAACCAACCCGACCATGAACTGATTGACCGCAAGGATGAAGCAGGCAAGCTTAAGAAGCTGCTGGTGAGTCTGCTGGACGCAAAAATCGTTGCCGGTTCAGAAGGCAAGACTCACGAAGAGCAGATTTCGCATTTAGAGCAACTATCCAGTTCCAGTCTTGAGAAAGCGTTTCTGGATCACTTAAAGCAGTTTGGCCATCATCTTCCGGATGATGCGCAGGTTGTCATTGTCCAGTTCAAAACCCGCCCCGATTTTGTCTATCGCTCTCACCAGGCGGTGATTTACATCGATGGTCCGCATCACGAAAGTCCGAACCAGAAAAAAATCGACAAGGATACGACCCAACAGTTGCAGGATGCAGGCCTTACCGTCATCCGCTTCTCCAAAATTCAGTCCAGTTGGCCAGATACCATTGCTCAATACCCCGACATCTTTGGAGCCGCTAAATCATGAGCGCAACGGCTAACGCCACATTTAATCCTGGATCCATCGTAAAAGCCCGTGGGCGCGAATGGGTGGTGTTGCCCCAGAGTGCGGCTGATGTGTTGTATCTACGCCCACTCGGCGGAGGGGAGGAATCTCCCACGGTATTGGCACCCGCACTGGAGAAGGAAGCAGTCGTCCCGGCAACTTTTCCACTGCCCAATCCAGAGCAATCCGGTATTCAATCCGCCGGCTTACTATTACGCGATGCACTGATGCTGAAGCTTCGCGCCGGTGCCGGTCCTTTCCGCAGTTTTGGCAATATCGCTATCGAACCCAGGGCGTACCAGCTGGTGCCGTTGATGATGGCGCTCAAGCACCAGACCATTCGCCTGTTGATTGCTGACGATGTGGGTATCGGCAAAACGATTGAGGCAGGCCTAATTGCCAGAGAAATGCTGGATCGTGGAGAGATTCAACGCCTGACCGTGTTGTGCCCGCCACATTTGTGTGAGCAGTGGCAGCAGGAACTTAGCCATCGCTTCCATATTCATCCGGAAATCGTGCGATCCAGCACCGCAGCGCGCCTTGAACGCGGTTTGCCAGCCGGTACATCAATATTCACCGAATACCCCTTTACGGTGGTGTCACTCGACTACATCAAAAGCAAGAATCGGCGAGATGCGTTTGCAGAACAGTGCCCCGATTTCGTGATTGTGGATGAAGCCCATTCCTGCTCGCGTACCGGGCAGGGCCGCCAGCAACGTTACGAACTGTTGCGCGATCTTACCAACAATCCAGAGCGTCATATGGTGCTGCTGACGGCAACACCGCACAGTGGTGATGAAGAGGCGTTTTACAATTTGCTGGCGCTGCTCAATCGCGAATTCGCACAACTGAAAGACATTTCCCGTGCCGATCACCCACTGCGCAAACGATTGGCAGATCATTTTATCCAGCGCCGCCGAGAAGACATCAAAGAGTGGCAGGAAGGAAAACTGTTTCCCACACGCCTCACGGCAGAAGCCACTTATGGATTGGAAGGCGATTGGGACAACATATTCAACGATGTCTTGGCTTATGCGCAGGAACTGGTCGAGCGGGAAGAAGAAGGGACTGTTAAAGCCCGTATGAATTGGTGGGCGGCGCTGGCATTGTTGCGCTGTATTTCCTCCTCCCCGCAAGCAGCTATCCGCGCTTTGAATACCCGTTTGGATAAGGTACTGGGTATTGATACCGATGAGACGCCGGAAGATGATGAGATTCTGCAAACCCTGGAGGCACAGGGTTACAGCAGTGTGCTTGATGGCAGTGACGATGATCTCAGTCTGGACGACATAGAGCCAGGTGTTGCCCAGGCAGAAGACGTTCAACGCCTACAGGCACTGATTGAGCGGGCACGTGCACTCAAATCCGGTGGTGATCCCAAGCTCCAGGCTTTGATCAAAAATCTCAAGCCTATCCTGGCCGAGGGTTATCATCCGGTAGTTTTCTGTCGGTATATTGCCACGGCGGAATACCTCGCCGATGAGCTCAGCAAACAATTTAAAAACCACGAAGTCATTTTTGTCACCGGGAATTTTAACCCCACTGAACGTCAGGAACGGATTGAGCAGTTAAAAGCTGCTGACAAACCACCATTGCTGGTTGCAACCGATTGCCTGTCAGAGGGGATTAACTTGCAAGAGCAGTTTACCGCTGTTGTCCACTACGATCTCAGTTGGAACCCCACCCGTCACGAACAGCGGGAAGGTCGGGTAGATCGCTTCGGCCAGGAGGCCGAGTTCGTTAAAACCCTGATGTTGTACGGCGAAAATAATCCCATCGACGGTGCAGTGTTGCAGGTCATTATTCGCAAAGCTGAGCGTATACGTGAGTCACTGGGTGTTTCAGTACCTGCCCCAGAAGATGAGGCCCGCTATATGCAGGCCATCCTAAAAACCGTGTTACTGCGCAAAGATGCACATCTTGGCAGCAAAGGTACCTATGATCTCTTCAGCGACAATGAAGAGTTGCAGCAACTGGATGCCAAGTGGGAATCTGCGCGGGACAAAGCCAAAACCCACCGAACGATCTTTGCCCAGAATCGTCTCAAGCCGGAAGAGGTGATGCCAGAGTGGGAAAAGGCGTTTGCCGTCCTTGGCGACAGGCAAGACGTCGAGCGCTTTGTTAAAACCGCCTGCGAGCAATTAGGAGCGCCGCTCAATCAGCAAACGTCCGGCATTTACCGCATTCCTCTGCAACACTTGCCGCTACCGCTCAAAGAACGCCTGGATACTTCGGGGCTGATGCAGGTTCAGCATATCGATTTTGAATACCCCACCCGTAGGCGCGCCGAATTTATCAATCGTACGCACCCATTAGTGAGTCACCTGGCTGACTACCTCACTGAATTGGCTATGAACGGCGAAGCCACCAACAAAGTCGCCAGGGCAGGAGCGATCTACAGCAAAGCTATCAGCAGCAAAACCACTGTATACCTGTTGCGGCTGCGCTCGCGCCTCACCATTAAACGCACGCAGGCTTCTCAGCAAACCGCCAGCGAGTTACTGGCAGAAGAAGCACTCGCCATGGCTATTGATGGCAAGGGAGAGCAACAACTGTTGAGTAAGGCGGAAGTGGTGGCGCTGATGCAGGTGCCACCCACAAAAAATATGACACCCGAAGCGCGTGTAAGAGAACTGACTCAAGCGATTGCCCACGCCGAGGAACTCGAGGGCACCTTCGCCCAACTGGCCAATCAGCGAGCCCAGCAAGTGCTCAGCGATCACCGCCGCACCCGTGAAGCCGCCGATGCCCGTGGATCCTACATTGTGCAACCGCAACTGCCTGTCGACGTGATGGGTGTTTACGTTTTAGTGCCAGACGCTGGCTTGTTGTAAGAAAAGGACTCCTAATCGTCATGGCAAAAAACACCGACCAGGCCTTTGAATCTATCCGCATCGTGGGCGGCTTGCTGAGCAGTAAAGTGCTGCAAGATGCCCGACGCTACCAGCTACCGGGCCAAAGCAAAGAAGACTACGCCATCGAAGCAGGCCTCACCTTTAACGAAGAAATCGGTCGTTACTGGCGCATAGCCCAGGGCCGCTGGCAGGAATTCCAGCAACATGTAGAACGAAAGGATCTCAGCAGCCACAAAATCGCCCAGCAGGAATGGCTGTTGCCGTTGCTAACACGGGTCCTGGGATACGACATTGCTCCCAGTGATAGAAAGGTTATTGGCGAAAGGGAATTTCCTATCACTCACAGCGCCCACCAGGGCACCGTGCCAATGGTGTTGTGCGGCGCCGATTTTGATCTTGATAAAGGCGATGCCATCTTTGGCCAGGAAGGCCGCAAACGCTCACCCATGGGTTTGGCACAGGAATACCTCAATGCAGAAACCCATTGTCTGTGGGCTGTCGTGTCAAACGGGCGCTTCCTGCGCCTGCTGCGCGATAACCCGGCAATGACAAGACCGGCCTATATCGAGGTCGATTTCACCAAGTTGTTTGAAGAAGATAACTACGCCGACTTCGCAACGGTGTGGCTGCTGTTACAGGCATCACGGCTCGCACCGCGCAATCAGCAAATAGAGCAATGCTGGTTGGAGGAATGGCGGGAAAAAGGCCAGGATGAAGGTGAGCGTGCCCTCGACAAGCTGCGTTACGGCGTGGCCGATGCCCTGCGAGAGCTCGGCACCGGATTTGTGGCCCACAAAAATAACCAGGGTTTGAGAGAGCAGCTAAGCAGTGGTGAGCTCTCCACGGATTCGTATTTTCAGCAGGTATTGCGGCTGGTGTACCGCTTCTTGTTTCTACTCACTGCTGAAGACCGCGATGTCGCGTTACTGCCCAAAGACTATGAGGGCAGTGACTACTCCAACGCCCGCAAACTTTATGAGCAGGGTTACTCCGTTACCCAGTTGCGGGAGAGATCGCGCTTAAATCGCCATTACGACAACCATGGAGATGCCTGGCAACAGCTACTGATTACCTTTTCCGGTTTCGCTAAAGGCCAACCCCTGTTAGCACAACCTGCATTGGGCGGCCTGTTCGCGGTTGATCAATGTGCCCATCTTGAAACCGCCGAACTGGAAAACCGCTATCTATACCGCGCCTTGTTTAACCTGTGTTATTTCGAGCACAACCAAACGCTCTCGCGCATCAACTACCGCGATATGGATACGGAGGAATTCGGCTCCGTCTACGAATCATTGCTGGAATTGATCCCCCAGTTGAACACCGAAGGGCGTTGGCAATTTAGCTTTATGGGCGACGCGGCCGATGAATCCGCTGCTTCTGGACACAGTCGCAAACTTACAGGTTCCTATTACACGCCGGATTCACTGGTGCAGGAACTGATTAAATCTGCGCTGGAACCCGTCATTGCGGATCGCCTTAGCGCAAGCCCGCAACAACCCCGGGAAGCGATTCTCTCTATTACCGTCTGTGACCCTGCGTGTGGCTCGGGTCACTTCTTGCTGGCGGCTGCGCGCAGACTGGCCTCGGAACTGGCGGCAGTTGATGCAGGTACCGATCAGCCGACAGAGCAGCACTACCGGCATGCGATTCGTGATGTGGTACGGAGCTGTATCTATGGTGTAGATCTAAACCCAATGGCTGTTGAGTTGTGTAAAACGGGCTTATGGCTGGAGTCCATTGAACCGGGCAAGCCCTTATCGTTTCTTGATATGAATATCAGGCCTGGCAACGCCTTGTTAGGAACTACTTTCGAAGCAATCAATACAGGAATTCCCGACGCAGCCATTACTTCGCTGCTTGGTGACGACGAATACGTCGCAAAATTATCTATTCAAAGACATAAAAGCGAAAACAAAGGATTGTTGGATCTCTTTGATAATGCAAATACTTTTGATATGAAAGCAGTTGAGGAATTCAAATACGTTGCCTCAGAAGAAAATACTATAGATCAAGTTGAGGAAGAAAAGAGACGATATCTGGAAGTAGCTAATAGTCAGGATGTTAGTAGAGCAAAACTCCTATTGGATTTGTGGTGTTGTGCTTTTGTGTGGAAAAAAACTCCAGATTTTGAACCTATTACCTATAATCTTTATTTCGATATTAAAAAAGATGTCAAAATTCTATCAAATGAGCAAAGTAAGCATCTCGAATATTTACTAAGTGAATATAAGTTTTTTCATTGGCAAATTGAATTCCCAGCAATATTTTCTGGCGACTCCTCTGGATTCGATGTCGTTTTGGGGAACCCTCCCTGGGAGCGCGCAAACATCAATTATAAGGAATTTTTTGCTTCACGATCTCCTTGTGTTCTCGAGGCAAAGAATAAGAAGGAACGTGAAATTGCTATAGCTAAGTTGGAAACTGATAACCCTTCTTTGTTTGACCTATATCAATCAGAAATGAGGCGGGTTGAAGGGCTAATACACTTTATAAAAACATCAGAAATCTACTCATTAACTATTGCTGGCTTCATTAACTATTATTCATGTTTTGCAGAGAAAGCCATTCAAATTACCAAGGCAAAAGAGGCGGCAGTTGGAATGGTATTGCAAAGTGGAATTGCTACTGATGATACTAATAAGGACCTTTTTGTATTTCTAATGGAAAACGGGTGGATTAGAAGTATTTACGACTTTATAAACACTAAGAAGCTTTTCAAAATAGATTCCAGGATGAAATATTCTTTGGTAACTCTCTCAAAAAAAGCGAGCAAGTTAACAGATTTTGCTTTTTTTTTAGAGCTTCCATCTGAAATTGAGGGTTTTAAATACCAGCTTTCAATTGAAGATATAGTTCAAATAAATCCCAATACAAAAACCTGTACTACTTTTTCTAATATAGATCAGGCCAACATCGTTAAGAAGATCCATAGAAACAGTGTGCCTGTTTTTTCTGATTCGACCACCTGTTTTAGTAAAAAATTTGATGTTCATGTAATGCTGAATTCTACAAACGACAAGCACAAGTTTGTTGCTACAGATGAATACGAACTGTCTCCCGTAGATTATGTTCCTGTGTATGAGTCAAAATTGTTTTGGTTGTATGATCATAAGTCAGCAACCTTTAAAGGATGCTCTTCCTCTGATATTGAAAAAGGCAATACAAAGGAAACATCGCTAAGCGATAGAGGCGAGCATTCGACTAGATATTTTGTTATTGCTGATGAACTTGTTAAGTGGAAGAAGAAATATAATCATAATCATGACTGGATGTTTTCAATAAGAAAAATATCGAGCCCGACAAATGAAAGGACCATTGTTGCTTCTATTTTGCCAAACGTAGCAACAACAGATTCTGCTAATAATATCGTTGGGCTTGATATCACAGAAGTGGCCCTTTTGCTGGCCAATTTTAACTCGTTGATACTTGATTTTGCAGCCAGAACTAAGGTGGGAAATCAAAATCTCAATCAGTGGATTATTCGACAGTTACCAGTGGTTTCTCTATCTACTTACACTTCCACAGATATTGGTTTTATCAAAAAGCGAGTTATTGAGCTTGTGTTTACTAATTCTGATCTAAGCTCCTTTGTTAGTGATTTAGGATATGAAGGAAGTGTTTCTTTATTCGATAAGGATCGAAGACACCGGATAAAATGTGAACTCGACGCCTACTACGCCAAGCTATATGGCCTTACACGCGATGAGCTCCGCTACATTATCGATCCGACGGACGTAATGGGAAAAGACTACCCATCAGAGACGTTCCGGGTATTAAAAAATAAGGAATTAAAAGAATTCGGTGAATATCGGACGCAAAGGCTGGTGCTAGAGGCCTGGGACAAGCTTGAGGCAGGAGACCTAAAGTGAAGTTGATTAAGTCCAAGTATCGAAAGCTTCATCCTAAGGCGGAATACCTATCTGACGAAGTCATAATTGCGCAAGCCTGGAAAAAGACGCATGCATATATGAGGACTCATAATTGGTATGCAGACACCCTGGCTTTAGATGTTTCGGCTTTGAGTCTCGAATACAACGTTGAAGCCTGGGCAAAAAGTATTGTCGAGCCTTCTAAATTGCTTACGCCACTTGAATTGATACCTGCATCAAAGAGTGATCGGTGGGAAGTCAAAGAAAATGGAGATTGGACATCTAAAGCATCAGCAGAGGAAAGAATAAATAAGCCTCCGATCAGGCCTCTTGCACATCTAACCGTGCGTGATCAGACATGGGCGACATCGCTCCTTTTGTGTCTGGCTGATCTGGTTGAGACTGAGCAGGGTGATTGCTCTGAACAAAACTATTTTAAAGCACAACGAAATAAGGTTTACAGCTACGGCAATCGATTGATATGTGATTGGAAGGATAGGGAAGCTTACTTTCGTTGGGGTAACGGAGAGATATACAGAAAATTCTTTGTTGACTATCAAAGCTTTCTCAAAAGACCAGTTGAAATAGGGCGAGAAATAGCAACCAGCTATGCTACATCTGACAACGTATACGTAATCAGTATGGATCTGTCTCGATTTTATGATTGTATTGACCGGAGTGCTCTGGCACTTCGATTAAAACAACTGGCAGCCGAAAAAGAGGAGGAACCCTGCGCTGCATTTTGGTCTGTGTTCAACAAGGTGACAGATTGGCAATGGAATGATGAGGCTGAAAGTAGAGCCAAAGAAATCGGTTTTCAGCTCGGTGATGGATTGCCTCAAGGTTTGGTGGCATCGGGCTTTCTTGCCAATGCATATATGCTTAAATTTGATTCGGAATGAATCGCCACCAGTTTGCTAGACACCTCAAAGCCATAGAAAATGGCCCCCAGAGAGGTGTTTATGAGCAACAAACGATATCCCGAAGAATTCAAGAAAGAAGCCGTGCGGCAGGTGACGGATCGTG
>JAGRJA010000224.1 GCA_020443005.1 Pseudomonadales bacterium | reverse complement strand
TCTCCAGCGCAGCGAGTGCCAGCAACTGGTTGGCGAATTCGTTGAGTCGCCGGGTTTCATTGATAATGTTACGGGTGAATTGTGCGCGTTTGTCTGCCGGAAGATCCTGTTCCAGTAATTCAGCCGAGGCCTGAATTGCGGTTAAAGGGCTTTTCAGCTCATGTGTCAGTGTCTGCACATAGGTTTCGACATATTGCTTGTCTTCCAGCGCCTGACGCATGTTTTCAATAGCACCGGCTACTTCGCCAATTTCGTTATTACCGAGCGCAGGGGGCGGGATGCGCTCACCCTTGCTCACCCGGTTGGTAAAATCGACCAGCTTCTGCAGGGGCTGGCTGACCCAGGTATAGAGCATAAAACCGAGCAGCAGTGCGAGAACGATGGAAAACATCACGGCAAATTTCAGACTGGCGCGCGCATTGGCGACAAAGCGGTCGATGTTGGTTTTTGGCTTGGCAAGGGTGACTGAGCCAACGATGTCACCATCGCGATAGATAGGGGCAGCGACATAGGCGATGGTTAGCGGCTGGTCGGGGTCGCCTGCAGACACCTTGCCGGGTACGCGGGTCGCCCTTGCGCCGTACTCGCCTTTCAGGGTGCGGCTCACATCCAGCCAGTCCGAGTAATCCTCGCCAACGGCAGCATTGTTGTCGGAATCGAAAATTACTTTACCGCCGGCATCGGTGACATACACGCGAATATCGACAGAGGTTTTTTCCATGTCGTAGATTTTGGCGGAAAATCGTCGTTGCGCCAGCCTGTCAAAAGCCTGTCCGAGCTGCATCATGTCATTATCGGCATTGTTGATATCGTTGCTGATGATTTCTGCCAGCATATTGGCCGAGTCGACCATGATTTCTTCAAACGATTCACTGTAGCGGTCTGAAACATCCTCGCTAATCCAGTTCATTAACAAGGTGAAGCCAACGATGACGGTGGCGGCAAAAACAAAAAAGATACGGGCGCGAATACTCACAAACCGCTTTCCAGTGAGTAGCCCATGCCGCGATGGGTGACGATGGGGTTCTCGTTATTGGCAATTTCGCGCAGCTTGTTGCGCAGGCTCTTGATGTGGCTGTCGATGGTGCGCTCCAGGCGGTGGTCGGGTGCGTCCCAGGCCTGGTTCAGCAGTTGTTCGCGGCTGAAAACACGGCCCGGTTGCGAGAGCAGGGTTTCCAGCAGGCGGTATTCGTGCAGGGTCAGGTTGAGCACGCTGTTGTGATAGCGGATTTGCTTGCGGTTGCTGTCGATGTGGAAGGCGTGCGGGCTGTTGTCATGGCCGGGCCCGCCGGGGGCTTTGGGTATTGATGATGTGTTATCTGAACGGCGCAGCACCACCCGCACACGGGCCACCAGCTCGCGCAGGCTGAAGGGTTTGACGATGTAATCCTCGGCGCCCATTTCAAGACCAACCACGCGGTCGATCTCGTCGCCTCGCGCTGTCATGAAAATCACCGGCACCGAATAGCCGGCGACCCGTATCTGGCGAAAGAAGTCAAAACCGCTGCCATCAGCGAGGCCGATATCCAGCAGAATCAGCGCCGGGGTTTCATCTGCCAGTGCCTGCAGGCAGCTGCTGCCGGTGCTGTGATAACGCACAACAAAGCCCTCCGCCTCAAGCGCATACTGTACGCTCTGGGCGATGCCGGGTTCGTCATCAACAATGTAGATTGGTGCGGTTTTCAAGTGGTGTCCGTTAAGTGCACTGGGTAAAAGTTGCTGACAGTATAGTACACTGATTAAACATGTCGACGAGTTGGTTTTTTCGGTTATGATCGCCTGTCATGCTCAGTATGTGTGGGTGTGATGTATAAGAACGATCGGTTGTTGTAGTCGGTAGCGCTGGCTTTGTTGTCGGATGTTGGCAGGTCTTGCTCATTATAACGATTGAAGACTGTATAGTGGTTTAAATTCTACGCTACTGGTGGTGTTTGAAAACAGGGCAGCATAAAATAAAGCGCTTATCCGAACTGCGGTTTTCGCTTGGGATAAGGTCGTCATGGTAATACTCACATGAGTATATTACTATGAATTGGGGGATTGACTTTTCGACATGTTCTGCCTCAAATGTCAGGATTTTATCTACAAAAACCAGATGAGGTCATCATCATGCAAAAATGTATTGTTTTGACCTTTGTTGATTATTGCCAGCGGAACCAGTGCTCATGCTTGTTGATTTTATAAAAGAATTATTTGCCGGTTTAAGTAAAAAAGGTCGGTTGGAATCATTAAATGAAGCAATAGATTTTTCAGAGAAGAGTCAAGATTATATTGAAATGATGCATTACTGTAACAGGGTTTTGCAGTTGGATCCTTGTAACCATGTTGCAATAGAAAAAATTCTTAACTACTCATCTAAAATCGAAGATCCTCAGGAAGAACTTTTTCTTCTTGATGAGGTTGTTTCG
>JAGRJA010000223.1 GCA_020443005.1 Pseudomonadales bacterium | reverse complement strand
TTACGATCCAGTTTTTGACGCCAGTTGTAAAAGCTCGCTTGGCTTAAACCGTGTCGGGTGCAGAAGTTGGCAAGGGTTTCATCACTCTCATTCCACTGATCGATGAGCTGCTGCCATTGGGTTTGGGTTCTTCTTGTGTTTGCCATTATCGCCTTTCCTATTTGGTGATCGAATGGCAATAACGATAACGAATGGGGAGAGGAGAAAAAAGACGAGCTAAAATGATCGCTTACGTTATGCCTGTTACTACAGAAAGGCGAGCAAAACGGGTCAAACTGAATTGAAAAAGGGGTAGCTCGAGAAATTCAGCGTCATCAAAAGCTGTAAGTCGCCGTGCATCGACAGGCGCATCGGCTATTGTCAGACAGGTACTACTGGATTAAAAATGGATTGCAGGATTTAGGTATTAGCATAACAGTTTGTTAGCTGCCGATTTCATAGTCTATTTTCTTAAATTCACTAATGCCTTGGTCTATTTCTCTAAGAAGCAACTATTCATTAATTTGCAGCTTATCTTTTTTGAGGCGAGCTACAAATAACTCAATTACCTCTCTGATTTTTAAGGCAAGATAATCTCTAATTTGATTCTTCGACTTTGGCTGCCAAACGCTTTCTGGAATTTGAATATCCGCAGTAATGTAACGCTGTTTTTTTGCAAACCTGAGCCTTGTTATATCTTCGTCGCCAAATTTCTGAATGGATCCATCAATTCGTAATACGGGAGCATATTGATCAATAGCTTCACAATATGTTGAGGAGCAGCTATCTCGTAGAGCCTTATATAGGTCTACTTTAATATCCCCTATGCCTCCATCTTTTGGGCCGCCACATTGAGCACCTATTGAGACTATATCCATGGTTTCCTTTACAGCTAAACGCAGCCAACAGCGGCAGTTTATCTTACGGCCTTTTTGCGCTTTAAGCACAAAAAGGCCGTAAGATAAACTGTCTGACTGGTTGGCCTGGTTAGATCACTGTTCTATTGACGTACAGGACCTTAATATCCTCATCAACATCAAGGGCTGTTTCAGCACAGTTACCTATGGGCCACCTTAGGTAACTGTGTGAATCAACCAGCATATTCAGAAATTCTCTTATGAAGTGACCATGTGTTACCACAAGAATTTCACCATCTCCAATCATGTTCTTAACCCTGCTAACAATCGCCTTAACTCTGCCACGGAAGTCGCCTAGTGGATCAAGTCCAAGTTCCCACCTTTCATTGATAGGCGCTGTATGATCTAGGTTGTAGCAGCCCTCAACCAATTCGGGTAATAATATACATTTTAATAATTCGCTCTCAAGATACGGCTGTATTGTTTGCTTTGCTCTGGGAAGTGGGCTCACCCATATCTGGTTAAAGTTATACTGCGATAGGTAACCCCTTAACAAATAGGCCTGCCTTAGCCCATTTTTGTTTAACATGGTGTTCCCCACAAAAAGTAGACACCCTACTATGCAGCCATAGCTGCTTTCTCTTCATACGCGACAGGACTCATCCCGTCATTCGCTGAATGCCTTCTCTTGCGGTTGTAAAATATTTCTATGTACGCAAATACACCTGACTTTGCTTCCTCAATCGTGCGATAGTTCTTGGCATAAATCAACTCAACCTTCAGCCGACTGAAGAAAGATTCCATTGGCGCATTATCCCAACAATTTCCTTTTCGACTCATACTGATCCGGCACTTGTTTGAAGTGAGGTAGTCGATATAGCTTTGTGCACGATATTGCACGCCTCGATCAGAATGTACAATCAATCCTGGCTCTAATTTCCGATTGCTGAAGGCCATTTTCATTGCATCTTTGATCAAACGTTCTGTCATTGAGGTATCTAGACTCCAGCCTACTATCTTACGGGAAAAGAGATCCATGACCGTAGCCAGGTACAACCATTGATCTTTTACCCATATGTAGGTGATATCTGTTGTCCATTTCTCGTTGGGCTTGCTCGCTGCAAAATTACGCCATAATAAATTATCAGAAACATTATTCATCGCCAAACTATGACGCGAATAGCGAAAGCCTTTTCCGTTACGTGCCCTGATGCCTTGCTCTGACATGATTTTTGCCACGTAGTTAACCGAACAAGGATAACCCAGCTCGGTTAGTTCTTTGGCTAACCTGGGAGCACCATACGCAGCCTCAAACTCCTCGTAGGTCTGTTTGACACGTTCTTGCATATCCATGCGCCTTTGATCTTTCAGGCTAGCAGGTCGATCCAGCCAACGGTAAAAGCCAGACTTGGACACACCCATCACTCGACACATCAGTACAACAGAATAATGCTCGAGATAATCCACAATCAATGCGTACTTCACTCTTGGTTTTTCGCAAAGTACGCAGCTGCCTTTTTTAAGAAGGCAAGCTCATCCTCCAGACGCTTGTTTTCGCGTTTTAAACGTAAGCGATCATTTTAGCTCGTCTTTTTTCTCTTAACCCCATTCGTTATCGTTATTGCCATTCGATCACCAAATAGGAAAGGCAATGATGGCAAACACAAGAAGAACCCAAACCCAATGGCAGCAGCTCATCGATCAATGGAATCAGAGTGATGAAACCCTTGCCCACTTCTGCACCCGACACGGTTTAAGCCAAGCGAGCTTTTACAACTGGCGTCAAAAAC
>JAGRJA010000222.1 GCA_020443005.1 Pseudomonadales bacterium | reverse complement strand
TTACATGAAGATTTCCGGACTCTACCCGGACATCCAATAAACCTCTCTGGAAAATCAGGGTTTGTGATCCGATGACAGGGACTGATCTTTCGCTCCGATCAGCACCATAAAGCCCTACTCCGATTGTAAACACAGGGTTTACAGGTGATCTGAGGAAATCTCTGCCCGTCAGTATACCCTGTCCATTCCCGTTTTTTGTGGGTGAAAAGACTACCGGAACCTGTCTGATCTGTTGATGCCAATCAGAAAAACGCTGCAGATAAAACCATTCTGTTTCTTTATCAAGCGGCTCAACCCGGTACTGCATGCTCTCATCACTTTCAAAATGGAGCAGTTTGCTCTGTATCAAATCATTAAAGAACCAACGCCGGAAATAACGATAACGACCATCTCCGGACAGAACTGACAACTGATCATTTGAAAGACCATAAAGCGGACGGGATCGAGAATGTGGTGCCAAGGCGATTTTCAGGAGACTTGCCCCATCGGTATCGGAAGCCTCAAGGTGAGCGATATCCGCTAATGTAGGCAATATATCCATCAAAGCAACCGGTGAAGAATTGGTGCCTGCTGGCAAACCGTAGCCAACGGGCCAACGAACAAACAAGGGAGTGTGTATCCCCCCCTCCTCATACTCACCCTTTCCTCCCTCAAAAGGAAAGTTACTCGGCAAATGATTAATTTTTGCACCATTATCACTGAGAAAAATGACCAGCGTATTTTTATACTGGCCGGATTCTTTCAGTGCATTGACCATTGATTCAACGGCACCATCCATTTGCCTGAGCAAAGCCCTGTATTTTTCTTGTGGCGTATGATCGTTACCTTCAAGGTATTTCCTTGAGGGTTGCAACGGCGTATGAGGCGCAAAAAATGCATGATAAATAAACCAGGGCTGGCTCTTCCCGCCAGAATCCCTGATCAGCTGCACGGTATGGTTGACAAGAATTTCGGTTAAATGACCGTTATACTGTCGCCAGTTGCCATTTTCATCAGTCAACCACGGGTTGTTATAGGTGGGTGAGCGAAGCACCTTGTTACCCCGTTTATCGGGGCCTTTCAGAAACCACTGACCAAGAAAACCAAAACTGCTGTCAAAGCCCAGCGCTTTTGGTTCAGCATAAGGGCTGATTTCGCCGATGTGCCACTTGCCGACATGGTGGCTAATATAGCCTGCCTTTGATAAGAGTTTGGGTAAGGTTTCAATATCGCCGGATATTCCCCTTGCTACCGGCACAAAAGCATTTCTGGCGGCATATTGACCTGTAATCAATGCAGCACGGGATGATGAGCAGGTACTTTCGGTATAAAAACGGGTAAAAACTGTCGACTCATTGGCCAAAGACTCAATCGCAGGCAAAGAGGCGACGGCATCCGGGTTATAGATGGCCGAATCGTTGATACCCATGTCATCGGCAACAAGCAGTAGAATATTTGGGTGTTAAAACAGCCCGTCTTCCTTAATATTCGTTTTATTAGCGATATCGTCAATCGATTCATGCTCAACCCCAGCAAAAGCACAAAAAGCCCCAAAAATGCACTGGAGCAGAAAAGTGAAAATAAAACTTCGTTTGAAAAATTTTGACATTTATTTTACTTTGAAGATCAGTCAGCTCATATTATCCTTGTGGGCCGAAACTCGCAATTACACCGTGGCAATGTGATCAAAAGCAATGCGTTGAAAACCCAGAACCGGCTTGACTCACTTGCCACTCCACTTGCCTTGCTGTTTCTTGTTATGGCCTTGCTGCTTTGCAGCTTCACCATCTACATGGTTTTTGCCATGCGATGGAGCGGCCCGTTCAGGGATACATGGGAATTCGTTGCCTTTAATGAGGCGCTTTTTCAAGGCGTGCTGTCATGGCAGGAACTTTTTGCAGCCTATGGTGGTGCTCACCGCATTGTCATACCCAAGTTGCTTTTTTATGGCGATTTCCGTTTTTTCCATGCAAACAATTATTTAACCTGCTCTCTCTCGCTAATTTTACAAGCGCTCTCCTTTTGCATTTACAGTCACCTTCTTTTTAAAGAGAAAAGAATAACACTGCCGTTGAAACTGGCATTATTGACAGCTGTACTCTTTTTTTTATTCAGCACAACCCAGCTTTACAACCTGTTATATGCAATGGATAGCCAGTGGTTTATCAGCACAAGTTGTGCACTGCTTGCCTTTTATTTTTTATTTAGCGCAAGTGACATTGGTGTTTCAACCATCACCATATGTTTTACCCTCGCGCTCCTTGCTGCTTTTTCGAACTCGACAGGTTTGTTTATATGGCCAGTTCTTCTTACAGGTTGTTATCTCAGAGGCTTATCGTTCACCAAACTTATTACACTTTTTCTGTTGTGTTTGTGTTTTGTTTTTGCCTACACACAACAGCTCCATATTGAAGATAGCCCTGACGCAACCATCGAATCATCCGCTTATCTTTTTTTAAGCAATTTACCCGCAACTGTTTTCAACATGCTTCGATACCTTGGTTTGTATCTGAGCTCGCCGTTGTCGCGTAACATGCCGGTATTCGGTTGGCTGTTATCTGCATTTTTTATTACTTATCTGCTCCGTTTCTGGATGGATTGCATTTTCAAAAAGCATCGTCCAGGCAAAACAAGCCTGATTGCAGCAAGCCTCGCCAGCTATGTTGTATTGGCAGGTTTGGCGACTTCATGGGGAAGAATGTACTACCCCAATTCAAGTATTGCAGAACGCTTTCAAACCATCGCATTACAATTTCAACTCGCCATGCTGCTGCTTTTAGTCGTTGAATCCAAACTTTTTTCAGCGCCACGCAGGGTTTTCCTGAAAACATGCTGTGTTATTTCCTTTCCACTTATCATGCTTCTTCCTTACCAGATAGAGAGTGCGAAAGAAGCCGCCACACTGAGTAACCGTGTTTACACTTCTCATACCGCTTTGGTTTCGGGAGTGACCCATATAAAGGCAGCGAGAGGCACACTTTCTCACCCCTTGTTGATCAACAAGGTCAATATGGTGCAGACACATTATCAATTTCTAAAGCAGGAAATGCTCGGCCCATTTAACGACTGGCCTGCCCAGTTAATGGATCAAACACTCAGTATGAAAACAAGTACAGGGTGCAAGGGAAGTATTTTCAGTATTGAGCGAGTCTCGGAGGCAGACCCTTATTCCGGTTACAAACTGAAAGGTCGCGCAATCAACACGCAAACAGAGCAACCCTATAAACACCTTTTGATTGTCGATCCGGACAAGAATATTATTGGCCTCGGCCGTCTCGATCGAAAGCAAGGCTGGCTAGGGTTATTGGAAAAACAGCAGCCTGAAAAATCGACATGGACTGGTTTTATGCCATCTAGCAAACCTATTACAAAAATTGAGATATATGCACTCAATAACGACAAACAAACTTCTTGCCTGATTGCCAGAAAGCAACTCCCTTCCTGAATTGCCCTTTTATTTTTTTTCAAAACACGATTTTATAGCAATAAGCTCCCCGGTAGTA
>JAGRJA010000221.1 GCA_020443005.1 Pseudomonadales bacterium | reverse complement strand
CTGCGGATGGGCAGGTGGTGCACTCACCTTTTCTTGTCCAGTTTGGACTCTCTGCCATGGGTGTTGCACCTGCCGGAGTCGACATGCCTGACACGGGTCATCATCACCTGTTTATCGATGGTGATGCGCTTGATTTGACAAAACCCTTGTCATCGGAAGTTATGCATTTCGGCAGTGGCCAGACCGAAGCATTAATTGCGTTGCCAACTGGAAGGCATACCTTGCAATTGATTTTGGGAGATACAAATCATCTGCCGTTTTCACCACCTGTTATCTCGGAAGTGATAACAGTGGTCGTCAAGTAACCACAAGAAAGCAGCAAAGGTAATTCGTGAAACTGATTGCGCATAGAGGGTATCGAAAGTTCTTTCCGGAAAATACATTCCTTGCAATTGAGGAGGCTATCCTGGAAGGGGCGGAGTATGTCGAGATAGACCTTCAATTAAGCGCAGATCACGAGTTTGTGCTTTATCATGACCCAGAATTGAATCGTGTGAGTGGTATCAATGCAAGAGTCGATTCGCTCGATTTTTCCGATTTGCTATTAACCCCGGCATACGAGCCTGAGCGATTGGGCAACGAGTTTAACGATGTTTGCATTACTCCCTTTTACCAGTTCGTGGGTTTGCTTTCCCAGCACCCTGGTGTTACAGCATTTGTTGAAATCAAGGAAGATTGTCTCAAGCAGATGGGGGCTGCAACACTTGCTGCCAGACTGATTGAAGCCGTCGCAGAAGTGAGCTCACAAGTTGTTTTCATCAGTTACGCCTATTCGTTGATTCACGAAATCAAAAAGCAGGGGTTCAAAAGGCGGGGTATCATTCTGCGTAGCTGGAATGAGGTGCAATCGGTAGAGCTGGCGAAATTACAACCGGAAGTTGTGTTTTGTAATTACAAAAAAGTCCCTCAGGCCGGTAGTCTGGTTTTGCCTTTTGCAAAGCTGGCATTGTATGAGATTGCCGACCCCGATTTGGCGCATGCTCTTTGTGTCAGAGGGGCTGAATATATTGAAACTTTCGAAATTGCAGAGATGTTGAACCCTTCCGCTTTCCAGATTGACCAGATCGCAGAAGAGTCAACGGATTAATTCTATCCCTGGCCTGTTGGTTTTCTAGAACAATAAAAATTTGAAACCCAGCCCGAGTAAAATCGTTGCCAATATGGGTTGTAATATATGGTTTGGCATGCGAGCACCGATTTTGGTCCCTAATTGAACCGCGGGTATTGAGCCAATAAGCAGCGCGACCAACAAGCCAAAATCCACATTTCCCAACAGCAGCAAGTGCCCCATACCGGCAATCAATGTGAGTGGAACGGCGTGGGCCAGATCTGTACCAACAATGTTTATTGCCGAAAGTCTCGGGTAGAGCAACATTAAAACAGCTGCACCGAATGCGCCAGCACCAACCGAAGAGAGGGTGACACAAATTCCGAGAAGCAGGCCCGTGAAAATTGTAATTGCTTTTAAATGCTTTTGTACCCTCGATTTTTCCTGGGTGCGAGAGGAGTCGTGCGACTGTTTCTGCAAGCGCTTGCGGAAAAAGATAACCAGGGCGGTAATAATCAGCATAAAGCCCAATGCGCTGGTAAGAACACCGCTATAGTCGTAACCGCTTTTTTCGATGTGACTTAAGAAGTAGGCCGTAACCAGAGAGGCCGGAATGCTGCCTGCACCCAACCAGAGCACGATACGCCAGCGCACAGTACCCTGTTTGCTGTGCGCATGCACGCCACCCATTTTGGTGATGGCGGCGTAGAGAAGGTCTGTGCCGATGGCGACTTTGTAGTCGATGCCAAAAAGTATCAGCAAGGGGGTCATTAAAGACCCGCCGCCTACGCCTGTAAGGCCAACAAGTAGCCCGACACCGGCCCCGGCCAGAATATATTGCATCAGGTCTGCTGTGAAAAATGCATCCATAAATGTCTTTATCCAATAAAACAGGCGGCTACTTTACGCGCTTTGAGCTATGCTTTGAAGTGATAGTTTTTTATACTTTTATTCTTTTTTGTTATAAGGCCTGGTGCCGGACTGGTGTGAAACATGAAGCTTCAGCAATTGAAATATATCCTCGAAGTGTCGAGAAACGACCTTAATGTTTCGGCGACGGCGCTGGCACTGTTTACCTCTCAACCGGGGGTGAGCAAACAAATCCGTTTGCTGGAGAGTGAACTGGGTGTGGAAATTTTCACGAGAAGTGGCAAACACCTCAGCGGTATTACACCCGTAGGGGAACGGATTCTGGAAACAGCTGACGATATTTTGCATAAGGTGGAAAAGATCAAAAGGCTGGCTCATGAGTACAGTGATGAAAAAACCGGTGAGTTGTCAATTGCAACGACGCACACCCAGGCCCGTTATGTGCTTCCCGGGGTTATCAGAACATTCATTGGCCGTTACCCTGATGTCGCTCTTCATATGCATCAGGGGACACCGATGCAGATTGCCGAGTTGGCTGCTGATGGAAAAGTTGATTTTGCAATCGCAACGGAAGCAATGGAATTGTTTGACGATTTGTTGATGATGCCTTGTTATCGCTGGAACAGAAGCATTATCGTTCCCAGAAACCACCCGTTATGCCAGGTTTCAAAATTAACCCTGAAGGAGGTGGCGAAACACCCCATTGTGACTTATGTGTTTGGTTTTACAGGGAGATCCAAGCTGGATGATGCCTTTACAAGCCATGGCCTGTCACCCCGTTTGGTGTTTACGGCGGCTGATGCGGATGTCATAAAAACCTATGTCCGATTGGGGCTTGGTATTGGTATTGTGGCGAAGATGGCCTGGGATCCGATTAATGATAATGATCTTGTTTCACTTGATGCCGATCATTTGTTTGATGCGAGCGTTACTAAAATTGGTTTCAGAAAAGGCACTTTTCTACGGGGATATATGTATGAATTTCTCGAGCAGTTTGCGCCTCACCTGACCAGGGAGTTTGTGACGAAGGCGCAGAATTGTGAGTCCCGAGTAGAGCTTGATCTTTTGTTTAAAAATATTTCGTTGCCAGACTGCTAGGGCGCGGCGCTTTGGTGAAAGCCTGTACTAGAGAAAATCGAGATCCGGGTTGCTGTCCATAATGTCTTTTATTTCTTCCTGTTCATTGGTGTGCTGATCGAGCACTTCCTTGACGAATTTCAGATAGACGGTATGAATGACGGGTGTTTTGCCTTCTTCCTCAACCATAAAGAATGGTGCTCGCTCAACCTGAAATTGCCGAGCCAGCTTCATGCCCGGGCTTTCATCATCCCTTTCATCGGCAATCAGTATTTCATCAATCTGATTGATTTGACCGGACGATTCGAGCCGCTCCATGACATCGTTACACTTGGGGCAGGGTGAGCCATCAG
>JAGRJA010000220.1 GCA_020443005.1 Pseudomonadales bacterium | reverse complement strand
TTCTGAATCAGGTTGATATTGATAAAAAGAACAGTAAAGGTTATTACGGAAGCTATTACGGTGGTTATTACGACTACTATGGATATAGCAAGGAAGAAATGGATACTCAGGCAAAATCCTGATAACGCCTGCTTCACTGGAAGGCCAATATCAGGTTTTTGCGTTAACAAATACTTTTCAAGGGTCTTTTGGTCTGCCTGTTAAGCACACAGGTCGGGTATGTGCAAATCTTATTCTGTTAGCACCAGGGTAAAAGCCCCGTAGGGTTAAAATCACTTTGCGGGCAGTGGGCAGAAGCTGGATCCGGGCGGTGTAACCTGCCTTGAAGTTTTTTCCGAAAATAATGAAAAATCCTGTTTATGAGAGATTTTTTTAAAATATTTTGTGCTTGTGTGGGCTCTTTCGCGGCATTAAACGGCTGGTTCAGCTTCAAATATATGATGTCTGCTGTTTATCTTCAGCCTGTCTCTGTTTACCTTGAGCAAGTTGGTGAGACTTCAAATAATGGTATTGATACGAGTATCGATTTAATAGAGCATTATCTCGATATGGCGATGTCCTATGACGAAAATGCATCATTACTGGAAAAAAAGGGTGAATTGCAAATAGCAAAAGCCTTTGATTTACGCAAGAAAAATAAGGATGAACACTTTTCAGATACAGTCAAGCTGGAGAACACAAAAGAATATCTTGAAGCAGCCCTTCATTACTTTGATAAGAGTTTGCAACAAAGGCCTATGTGGGCCAGAACCTATGTTTTGTATGCCTATACAAAGGCATTACTTGATGAGTTTGATGAGAAATTTTATACAGCTTTCGAAAGAGCCAGACAATATGGGCGAGATTCCTTTCAGGTACAGAGCGGTTTGACCCAGTTAGGTTTGGTTTTTTGGGATAAGTTGACATTGGAAGACCAGCTGAAGACAAAAGAAAGCTTTATCAAGGCCTATAGACTGGCACCCGGTAAAACAATTGCGTTTGCTTCAGATACTCAAAAAGCATATATGGCATGCCTTTGGGTGATTGAGGAAAAAGTTCACGCTGCTGAATGCAAGGCGTTTTTGGGGCTTAATAAAAAAAGGGTATAGTGAGCAATCAAATTTTCAGGATGAGGATCCATTAACCTGAAAATTGCTGGTTTTGTCAGTCAAGATAAATGCAATTCAGCTGTAAAGTCGTTTCCAGGTGCCAAGTTCTATCAGGGTCATATGATTCCCCCAAACGCAGCCGCTATCAATAGCATGCAGGTTTTTCACAGGGCATACAGAAGACAGCGTGGCCCAATGACCAAATACAATATGCTGATTCTTTAACAATTGATTGGGCCATTTGAACCAGGGTGAAAGGTTTGCAGGTGCTTCATCTGGAGCGCATTTGTACTTGAAGTCTAGCTCCATCTTTTGATTCATATAGCGCATTCGGGTAAGGATGTTGGTTATCGCCCGCAGGCGCTCCATGCCCTTCAGGTTGTCGTTCCATTTTGCGGGGTTTTCTCCATACATTTGGTTTAAGAACTTCTGGAATAACATTTCGTCTTTGAGGGTGGTTTCGACCTCCATTGCATATGCGCAGGCCTGATTTATGTTCCAGAATGGGGGAAGTCCGGCATGAACAATAAGCGTTGCATGTTGTCCGAGAAATTTGATAAGGGGTTGAAAACGAAGCCATTCGAGTAATTCATCACGGTCAGGCGCTTCCAGGATTTCTTTCAGGGTGTCTTTCTTTTTTAGGGGTTTGTTGGTGTAAGCACTTGCCAACAAGTGAAGGTCATGGTTGCCGAGCACCGTTTCAAAGCTGTTGCCCAGAGATTTAAGAAAGCGCAAGGTTTTCAGTGATTCTGGCCCTCGATTGACGAGGTCACCTACCCCCCACAGTTTGTCTTTTTCGGGATTAAAGTCCGCTTTGTCCAAAACGCGTCGTAAAGGCTCGTAACAGCCCTGTATATCACCAATTGCGAAAATTCTCATCAGGGCTCAAGCATTCTCATCGTTTGTTGTTGTCCGAATGCTCAGAGAGCAGGTGGTTGCTAATGCGAATATAATCATCAATCTGCAAATTTTCAGGGCGTTTGTCAGGTGCAATACCTAACTCGGCAAGCTCAGGTGCTGAAATCCATTTTTTTAATGTATTTCGCAGGGTTTTTCGTCGTTGTTGAAAGGCGGCATTTACCAGATTTTTTAAATGAGTTGTATCGCTCGCTTGTATGGGATAGGGGCGAGGGGTGATTTTTACATAGCTGGAGAAAACTTTTGGTTGTGGTGTGAACGCTTCGGGGGGAATATCAAAAAGCGGGGTAACATCACAGTGATACTGCACCATGATACCCAGTTTCCCGTAAGCACCCGTATCCGGGTTGGCTGCAAGCCGGTTGACAACTTCGCGTTGTAAAAGAAAATACATTTCTTTAATACGCCACTCATATGCCAATAGATGAAAAATGAGCGGCGTAGAAATGTTGTACGGTAAGTTGCCGATTATTCGAATTTTTCCTGCGTCTGGCTCGATTTCTGCAAAGTTTGTTTTCAGGGCGTCTTGTGTGATGAGTTCAAAATGACGACCCTGAAAATCTGCTGCCAGTTTGGCAGAGAGATCCCTGTCAATTTCTATTGCGGTGATATGTGCGCCAGCATCAAGCAACGGTCTGGTCAATGCACCCAGCCCGGGGCCTATTTCAATGATGGGCTCATCAGCTGCAGGATTGATGAAGGAGAGCATCATTTCAATGTAATGAGGATTGTTCAAAAAGTTCTGCCCGAATCGCTTTCGAGCCCTGTGTTCATTGATATGAAGGTTTGAAGAATACACTGGTCAGTTTCCCGATGCTTTTTTATACATTTCAATTGCAGTGTGTATTGCGTAGTCCAGGCTTGTTTGGCTGGCCCCGCCTTTGCCAGCGAGGTTAAGGGCTGTACCATGATCTACAGAAGTGCGGATGATAGGCAGACCCAGTGTAATGTTTACAGACTTTCCAAACCCCATGAACTTCAACACGGGAAGTCCCTGATCATGGTACATGGATAAAAATGCGTCCGCTTTTTTCATTAATGATGGTGAAAATATGGTATCTGCAGGTAAGGGATCAGAGATATCAACACCTGCTTCCCTGGCTTTTTTGACGGCCGGTTCAATGATGTTTTTTTCTTCTGTGCCCAAGTGTCCATCTTCTCCGGCATGAGGGTTGAGGCCGCATATGGCGATATAGGGTTTGTTTCTACAGAAATATTTCGCCAGCGCATTTTCAAGAATCAGAATGGTCTGTAAAAGATTTTGTTGTGTGATGGCTGAAGCAACTTCTTTTAATGGCAGGTGTGTAGTGGCAAGAGCCACTCTCAAGCCTTCTGTTGCAAGCATCATGACAACATGTTCGGTATTGGTTAATTCAGCGATAAATTCAGTATGCCCGCTGAAAAAAACACCGGATTGGTTGATCACGCCTTTGTGTACCGGAGCAGTAACGAGTGCTGAAGTGTTTCCGTTTACACAGCTTTCGACAGCCTGTGAAATACATTGGAGTACATAGGGTGCATTTGACGGTGAAACATGGCCTGCAATAACGGGTGAGGGGCAACTTATCGGGTGAAAGGTGAGTGTTGCTGCATCTGTTGTGATGTTGTTGGCCTGACTAAATGACTCAATTTTAAGTGGGAGATTGAGTTGTTGCGCTCTCTCCAGAAAAACATCAGGGTCCCCAAAAACCAGGAGTAATTCCTGTCGTTTTTTTTGTGCGATTTGAATGATGATGTCCGGCCCGATACCGGCCGGCTCGCCTGATGAAATGGCAACAATGGGTTGCATAAGATTATTTTATTTCGATATAGGCATCGTTGCGGATTTCGTTTTGCCAGAGTGCCAGTTGTTCTTCGAACTTTCTGTTATAGAGAAAATTCTTTGCCTGATTTCTCAGCATGTCATCACTGATGTCTTTTTGTTTTCGGTCGTCTACTTTGACGATGTGCCAGCCGAACTGTGTGTGGAAGGGTTGGCTGATTTCTCCTTTCGGCGTGTTATTCATAACAGTTTCGAATTCGCTGACCATTTGGCCGGGAGAGACCCAGTCCAGACTGCCACCGTTGAGGGCGGTTCCTATATCATCAGTATATTTTTTTGCCATTTCAGAAAAACTGGCACCCGCATCTATATTCTTCCTGATTTGATTGAGAAGCTCGACTACTTCTGTCTCGTTGCGTATGGCTGTGGGCTTTATCAGAATATGGCTTGCTTTTGTGAGCATGATGACCTGATCACTGAAGCCTTGTTTGTCCAGTAATGAAATAATATGGATGCCTGCGTTAGAGCGAAATGGGCGGGTTGTCTGGCCAATGTCGAGTGATTCTATCCTCTCTCCATAAATAGAAGGCATTTGGGATTTTTTTCGCCAGCCCAGATCGCCGCCATCGAGTGCGTCCGGCGCTTTTGAGTAGGTTGCAGCAAGGCTATGAAAATCTTCTCCTGCATTCGCCCGTTGCGTAATGCTGTCTGCCAGAGCCTGAATGCGATTGATTTCTTCCTGTGACATTGACGGTGAGACAGGA
>JAGRJA010000004.1 GCA_020443005.1 Pseudomonadales bacterium | reverse complement strand
TCACCACGATTTTTGGTATTTAATAAACTAATGTTTTGAGGATTCATGCCACCATAACCAATCGTTGTAATGTCATAAATTTCACTGTATCCCTGCTCGCTGAATTGATTTTGCTTCCTAAGCTCGCGTGCAGCCTTAACCCCATCACCAAAACGCATGATATCGAGTCGACGACGCAATTCAAAGACCATTCCAGAGTTGGTGAGTATTGAGAGCTGGTGATAATCCGCTTCAACAGGGAAATAGACTTGTTTTATACGAGAATTGGTAAATATAGTTTCATCATTTGCCTTATCAACTCCGGCCAGCAAACTACTTTTCAACCAACCCTTATCAATCCCTGATTTTTCATACAATTCATTTGCCGCACTACTGTCTTCTAATAGATGAACAAAAAGAGACCTCCCATCCGAATCCATTTTAATTTTTAGAAAAGATTCAATCTTTAATGCACCTGCATCTCCAACTGAATCAACCTCAGCGGAAATAACATTTCCCGTCCTTAATAATCCATCTAGAGATCTCTCGCCTGAAAAGTTTACAGGTGTAACATATGTGCCTTTTTTGATATTTGTTTTTCCTACGCCAGTATCAGGATGGCTAAATTTACTAGGGTGCGATGTTATAGCACGCCCAATAGCTTTAGGTGCATTTGCTGTTAGCCAAGTCGTCAATTCATAAATTGCATCGCATTCCTCTATTTTTTGTTGCAATGCTTCGCCTTCTAACTTTTTAGCATTATCTAAAAGCCAAGCACTCTTTTGATCTTCAAAAAACCTTGATATTGCCGGATCAATCATTTTTTTCTCCCTTGTTCATTTTGTATATTCCAAGTTGTGGGCTGTATTCAAATTTATCGTTTTCGTTACACATGCTCAGGCTCAGTTCACCATAACGCAGGCTAGCACCGGTTAATGACAATTCATAGAATGTTGCGTATTTTTCCAATAGAACCAAATAATCTCGCGCTAACCACAAACGTACTTTTTGCTCTGATGTTAGATCAGTCGTTGAAATATTGCGCTGTAATTCTCGGTTAACCGGCTTCCCGTCGTCATCTTTTTCCGCCCAGTAGCCGCGTTGTTTTTTATCATTCCACACATAAAACAGTTTTACAGCAGGCGCTGACCGGCGAAAAGATTGAAAAGTTTGTGGCAAGGCAGTTAACCACCATGCATGCTGTAAATAGCCTTGTAAATTGCTCACTCGAATATTTTCGTAATCAGTTAATAATGTCTTCGTTGCTTTATGTTCGATGGCGGCAAAGAGTTGGTTTTCTTGCTGCTTAACGGGTTGCTGAATTCTAGCGCTTGCATCCAGCCGAGCTTCAAGTGGTTCAACATCGAGAATTTCTCGTAAATCATGGCTAGGCAATTCCTTAGCTATATCAGCCTCATATCCTGGTCTTACAAAATAACGGCCATTTTCATCATTTTTTTCAAAGGCTTTCCAATTGTATTGCAGCAAGCTCACATTTGGCTTAAGCACTTCGCCTGTTCGATGACGATGTACGCGCCCCGCTAACTGTATGATTGAACGATAAGAGGATGGCTCAACGACAGCCCAGTCAAAATCATGATCACGACCAACTTCCTCGACCGGCGTGGCTACCAGAATAAAAATAATATTATTTGCTGCACTTTGATCAATATGTGCACGGATAATCGGGTGCGAAAATGCGTTGGGTTGTTGGTTGCCAGCCTCTTTACGTTTTAGCACTTCGTCTAAATGTTGCTCTTGTGCATGCCGCATTAATAGCACTTGCTGGCTGTGGTAAGCCATAACACGAATATCTGTATCTTCGGGTAAATTTATAGTTAACAAGTGCTTGGTCAGATCGACACAAGGTCCTATATTTGCTACGCGTACAACACCAAATGAAATATGTTTCTGGGTTATTTCATCAACGGTGTTATGCCATTGATGTTTATTGAGAATTGCTTTCCAGATATAGCCGAAATATCGTAATTGTTTGGTTATTTTGTCGGCAGATTTTTTCTCCATATCAAATCCACATTCAATAATATCTACCTTACGCCTGGCTGTTTGCGTAGCTAATTTATTGATCCGTTTTTTAATAAACTCATCATGTTTAATTTTGTAGTCATCGATTCCTTTATTACAGCTCCTCACTTTTATGACTTCGACATTAAATTCATCCACCCAAATACTGCATACATTAGAAGAAGCTTTTTGGCTTGGGCTAAATAATTGCCACCCCTTGCGATAAGCATTGAAAAAACCTTCTGCCAACGCAGGTGGAATAGTTGCTGATGAAATCATTACCTTGCGACCTAGCATTCCTGCTAGATGCACTAAACGCCCAATAGCAGCTAAATCTTCACCGGTAAAATCATCCACCTCATCTATCACTAAATCAGAAGACAGCAAGCGTAACGCAGGCAAAATATAACGACCACCGCGTTTGGTTTCCGTAGCGCTCATCATGTGGTCAATAGTACAGGCCAATACAGGTGCATATAAAAACTTGCGAGCACGCTCATCGGTTAAAACCGTACTTAAACTGCCTTCGGGCAATAAACCGGTAAAATCAATATCACTATCCAATAAGGATTCTAATGACTCTGAGCCAATATCTTCATGTGTAGGTAGATCATCTCGTTCTTTTTTCTTTGCAGCATTATGTAAAGAAGTGACCGCTTTTGATCCTATCAGTACCGCAAGCTCATCATCTTTTAAACCTACTCGCTCACGATATTCATCACCCGTTTGTAAAGTGAGCGTGCGCAAACCCAGCGCCAAAACATAGCGCAAACTATTACCTTGTGGCGACAAGGCCTGCATGATTTTGGCATTGGCGAAGGTTTTACCACAGCCAGTGCTCGCCATATTGACAATAAAAGCACCTTCTATGGGTTCTTTCTTTTTAAACTCGACAATGTTGTTGACTGCTTTTTGCTGCCACACATAATTACCTAAACTTGGCTTGCGCAAAGCCGTATTATCAAATACGGCACCACTTTCTTCAGTTTCTAAACGCTGAATCATGGGTAGTAAATTAGCCACATCCAAAGCATGTTTTTTTACACCCACTAGATGTTCATCCAATTTCTGCTTTAAAGCTCGTGTAGACCTGTCAGTATTAGCAAATAGTTGAACTGGCGATTGCCATTTAGGATCTTGTGCTTGCGAGGAATAATGATGATCCCCCAGCATTAGGCATAAACGCGCGTGATGCAGAACCAAACGAATAGAGCCGTTATCCGCAAGTAGCTTTAATTGTGGCTTTAATGCATCCAATTTTGCTGCCCAGCGTTTTACATCTTTCAGCCACTGCGAAGAATTTTTCAGGAGTCCAAAAGGGAATTCAAAGCAGCCTGCAACATTTTTAGAAAACGCCGCCTCATCTTTACGGTTTTCATATCCCCAAGCTTGGGTGATTTTTTGCAAACACTCTTCAATACTCACCGCCTCCGCATCTAGATATTGATCCTTTAGTTGCTGCCCACTTCCTCTTGGTAGTGGCAAGCGGTGATGCGAAACGATTAACCACATCAAAATTTGTGCTATAGCGTCATGATTTGAAAATACCTTTTCAGGCGTTTTTGAAACATGCTCTTCCAAAAGATCTTCATTAATATTTCCGTGAGAAAGTTCTACTAACCAATCCTTTTTTTCGGCGATGCAATGACGAATAAAGGCATCGAGTAATACACAAGAAATCCATTCATGCCGAATAGGGTCACCAAAGCCACCTTGATATCCTGGTTGCAGTTTATCTTGAAATAGGCGCGTTGATTTTCCCCAGTCATGAAGCAAGGCCGCCAGTGCTGCCAGTGCTCGAATTAAGGGCAGGCAATCCCAGTTACTTTCCATTAATACGATTTGCTTATTAGTCGTATTAACCGGCACTCGCCCTTGATGATCAAATTTATTTTTATTGCCAACCACCCACAGTAGATCCGACCTTGAACGACTGCGTATCCAGTGACAACTGACAGCCGTATTTTTGGTCGCCGTTTTACGCAGCAGTTTTTTAACGGCATTCAGCCCCTCTTCGGTAATCACCGTTTGCCAAACATTGTCACCAATGCGATCTGCGAAGGCATCCAGTACGCGACGGGTGCGGGCCTGCGCCTTTTTCTCGCATTGAGACACAAAGTTGACCATCATGATGACCTACACTCCCAATCCTGCTTTAGCGCTACCTGCTTTACCTGCTCGAACATAAAATCCAGCGCCTTGTGATCAGTAAAGGCTTGCAGGCATTGCTGGCGAAACTCCTGTTCTGTTGCGCCATCCTTGGCACAGATGAAGGCCCACGGCAGGATAATCGCATCCTTGATCAGATCTGCCACATCGAATACCAGTGCGCCACGCCGCGTTTTACCGTGCATCACCGCAAAACCATGAGGGATGCCCAACACCCACAAAGTGGTTGCCGCCAATCCATAGGCAAGATAATTGCCGTGGTTCAGAAAGGCATTGGCAGCATCCTCGGCTTCTCGCTCACGAGTGAATTCACCATATTTGGTGCGCTGTACAGCAGCCTTGTAGAGCTGCTTAGTCAGTCGCGCTTCGTTTTGCAGCAGCTCTCCCACATTTCTTGCCTGTTCAATTTGTCGGCCACATTGGCGCAGTGCGCTTTCTATATCGGCCTCATTTGCGTGAAAACCTTCTGCCTGCAAATCTCTGTCTTTACCCCAGACGCGCTGTAAAAACTGTATACGCGTCTGCTGGAACTGGCGGGCTGCCAGCAAACGCTTTTCATCATCAAACCAGAAGCTCATCCAGCCTTGCAGGTATTCGGTGGGGCGATATTCGCTTTGCGGTGTTAACCATTCCACCTCATTGGCCATCAGCAGCGGGGTTCCTCCCCCACCACAGAAACCGACCAGCACACCGGCAGACGCCAACATACGCATGGCTGCTTGTGTGATTGATGTTCCTGTTCCAAGCAACAAGCAGGTGGTATTGGCTATGGGAATATTCCAATACTGATTCTCACTTTTGGCTTCTGTGAGATAAAGCACTCGCCCATCTTTCTGCATTACGCGGCATTTCTCTAAATAATAGATATTTGCACGCTTGGAGTGGAGAATGGCTTTAAGGTCAGTTAGCGCTTCCATAAAAAGCTGCTCAAGCTAAATAAATATAATCATAACCACCTATAAGACACAAATTGTCTCAATTAAGGTGAGTGGCAGGCTAAACCTTCTCATTATTGGTGGTAGTTCCAAAGCAACACACCACGAAGTTGGCATCCTGTGTATTTTTATTTCTGTCAGCAGTATTAGCGAAAAAAACCGAGTACGCAATAACTTGCATGGATTACCAGAACACTAAATTGATTTGTTCTGAAGATTCCGTGATAAATAACTTTGAGCAATGGCTGTGTGAAAACTGCAGCCCGGTCTTAATGCCTTGCCTCATAAACACTGATTTTGGCATCTGCATTCAAGCCCAGCGAAGCGTGTTCAGACAATTTGGCAAGCCCTTGGGCATCTGCCCGATAACGATGGGGTGTCATTGTCAGCAAATCGCTGATCTGCTGCCTGTTGTCAAGAAAGAAAGGAAATTTCACGGCATGCTGTTCAATCAGTGAAAAGGTTGTATCAAGCGCTGTTGTGGCGGTCTTCTGCTGCTTCATTTGTGGATAGATAATTTCCCTTAATTCACGAAGGTGGCTTTCTCCGGCATCGACCTTGATCAGTTTGCCACCCGGTTTGAGCACGCGCAAAAACTCCTGGTAGACGGGAAACCCGAAAATGCAAAGCACAAAATCAAAGGCGCCTGCCGATACCGGAATTCGCGCATTAGTGGCCACAATCCATTTTGCGGGTATGAGCTTTCGCGCAGCACCAAGAATGGCCCATTTGGAAACATCCATTCCCAAAAAAGCGATATCCCTGTACTCAGTGGATTGTTGCATTTGCCCGGCATAGTAACCTTCACCGCAACCCGCATCCAGACAACTTACGCAAGTGGCAGCAGTATCAATATGCTTCTGCAGGGTTTCATTGACAGCTGTCGCTATCGGCAGGTAATAACCGTTTTGCAGGAAAGCCGAACGCGCCGCGACCATCTGACGGCTATCTCCCGGGTCCCGTGAGCGACGAAAGTGCGCTGGCAGAAGATTGATGTAGCCTTGCTTTGCCTCATCAAAACTGTGCCCGTTTATACACTGCCACTGCTTGCCTTTTTGCCGGAGTTGCTCACCATCCAGCGGACAGGCCAGCATTTCAAACGGCAGCAGATTCATCAGTGGGCAAATGTGAAAACAAGGTTTGCGGTTGTACTAACAGGCCGCGCCACCTGGGTTTTAACCACTTTCTGGACGGCCACAACAGCAGAAGAAAACCGGCAATTTCTATTCAATAATCAGCTCGATGGTCGGCAGGAATTTTTTCATGTTTGGCAAGGATTTCTTCTGCCAGTTCATGCCCTCACTGCCGAGCACACGCATTTGCAAATTGTTCTTGCGCGCAGTTAACACAAACTTGTAAAGAACATTGATGCCAGAACTGTTGAGAAACTCCAGCTGCTTCAGGTTCCATATTACCAACGGCTTGTCGGAGGAGGCTTTTTCCAGCAAACGGTTAATCGGTTCGTATTCTTCTGTATTATTCAGCCTGAGCTTCCCTTGAAAATGGGTGGTATTTGATGCTTCGTCATACCAGATATAAAAATCTTCAGTTTTAAGTTCCATTGCGTCAACCCTAGAAGTGAGCAGAAGTTAATAAAGTATAAAAATGATTTCTGACCGGTTCAATCTCCCACCCGAGTGTCACCTTATAATCGTTCATCAGGGTCAAAAGGCCGAGACTGGAGGATGTATCGTTTTCAAGATTTGCCTCAATTCTGGATAGCAGCAATTCCTGGGGGTTATCTGATTGCAGTATTGTCTTTACAAAACCCCGTAACTTATGCATTTGCTTTTCGTCAATCTGGTTGGAAAACAACAAGGTGAATTTGCCATTTTCATAATAGACATCAAACTTGACTGTGCCTATCGCATTGAACTTGTAGCAATTCTCAAGCAACTCGTTGGCGATGAAGTCGAGATTGTCAGCATCGACCTCGCTGATACGACTGGCAATCAGGCTCTTGACCATCAAGCTCATCATTGAGATATGCTGCCAGCGCGGCAGAAAGTTATTCTTGCTGAATTCAATACTGACAACAGGTCTTCTGCCCGGGGAAGGTGTTGTAAATTTTCCAAGCACTTCTTTCACAGGCATTCCCCAATGCCAATTGACAGGACGATGACTGACTCGTATTCGGAAAGTTCAAAGTCATGAAATGGCAATAATTGCTTTATACGAGCTTCCAGGGCAAACAGGCTTGCCTCTGCATCGCCAAGCCCCTGCAGTGAAAGCGACAATTTGATTTGATCATCGATGTCGTGAATGATATCGATGAAAAGCGAACTGGAATCTTCGGCAAACTCGACAAAACTGCCAATTATTTCGGTCAGCGTTTTCTCGCCAAGCTCGGCGCTCCCCGACTGACGACTGACCCCAGTGCACAAATCATGGAAAAGAACAGCAATATCCGCGGCACGAATCTCGCCAGCCTGATCCGGGTCGACGGTAACAGAAAAAAGCGATTCCCTGACTTGCGCGTCTCTTGTACTTCGTTTGATGACCAGCAGGGTAATATCGTCATATACCTTGTTATCGCCAATAAAGCGGTTCAGGTGATCAATGATCAAGCCCTTGATCTCATCCGACGACAAATCCCGGTAGCCACCCACCAAGGCACTTAGTCTGTCCAGACCAAATTGCTCACCGTGTATATTTTCGGCTTCTGTAATACCATCGGTATGCAGAAACAGTATCTCGCCTTCTTCGAGGTAGACATGCCTTTGCGAGGTAAAATCAGAGATATCCTCGGCAAGGCCGATAGGAATACCCAAATCAGTTGTATCAATTTGTTCAATTTCACCGGTACGACGAAGTATCAACACATCTTCATGCTGGCCAGTAAGATAGAAATTGCCATGACCGTCATAGTCCAGCAGCGACAGTGTCATGTTCTTGTCGGAGCGTATTCGCTCCATATTTTTAAAGATTGCACTGTTTATCGTTCTCAGAAAATCTTCTGAGCGGGTTACACCGGATATCTGCAAGGTGCGAACAGCCGTTTGCACCATGAGCATGACAACACCACTTTCAAGACCGTGGCCGGTCACATCGCCAATGGCAAACTTGATTCTTTCAGGGTCGCTGAATTGCACATCAAAATAATCTCCCCCCACTTCATCAGCCGGTTTCATATAACCGGCGATATCAAGACCCACAATGGATTTCATTTCTTTTTCTTTCGGCAGTACCATTTCCTGCAATTTTCGGGCAACGGAAACCTCAGCCCCCAAACGAATGTTTTCCTCTTTCAGGTCATCATTCAGTTTCAGGATTTTTTCATTGGCTTTTTCAAGATCGGCCGTTCTTTCTTTGACCAATTCCTCCAGGCCCGATGCATAGTCACGAATCTGGTTTACCATGGTATTGAAGGCATTTGCCAGCAAACCGAATTCGTCCTTGTTTTTAATGTCCACCTCAAAGGTGAAGTCTCTTGCCGAAACGCGATCTGCACCTTCGCGCAATTTGATCAGGGGCTTGTTCAGCAAACGGGCGACATAGATAGAAAGCACCAGTGAAAGAAGCACACTGGCAACCACAGCGGCAAAAGCGTAATAACGCAGGGTATCCAGAATATTGCTTTCATTATCAAACAGGTAATCCATACCGAGTATGGCGATGACATCTCCCTGCTCATCCAGAATAGGAATGGCGGCAGAAATAGCACGGCCCCATTGATCTTCATACCACCCTTCGGAAACATGGATCTGCTTGTCCCTGAACGGCGCTCGAAAAATGTCATCCGGCGTACCGTAGAGATTACCAATAGGGTTGCCAACCTCATCAGGCTCGATCTCGCCATTTCCGTTTTCATCAACATCTTCGTAAAAGGTGTCTGCCAATGTCATCACGACTTGCCGATCAGGGGACTCGTCCAATTCCACCATCAGGTAGACAAAATTCAGCAAAACACCTTCATCATTACTGAAACCGGCTTCAATACTGCCAAGCTTGTGCAAATACCGGCCACTACCGGCACGAATTTTCTTGAGGGCGACGACCAGTTTCTGGAAATCGGGTCGACTCTGGAATTCTTTTTGTTGTGTGCGGGAAAGACTGGAACGAAATTCGCCCTCACCAAGCTCCAGCCTGTCTGCGGTCAGGCGACCATTGCTTGCCAGAACATCGCTCTTTAATTCCTTGATGATATCGCGTTCTTCTTCACCAAAAAGAAATGTACCGGTATGGCCAAGATCATGAAGTCGACCACGCATCAGCTGCCAAAGTGAATGCTCGGTATAGCTGTAGAAAAAGGCCATACTGGTCGCCGTGGTTCCCACGGACAAGATGATAATGGCCAGGCTCAGCTTTACAGAAAATGACATACGCATGATGCTTTAGTCCTTTATCGCGCCAACAGGGCCCCGGCCGATGTCAGTCGCCGCGGTTATTCAACCTTGTAGCGGGTTAGGGCAAATGTAAAATAACACAAGCCGGTAAACAGGATGACATAGGGAAGCCCGTCAGAGCCAAACAAATCCATCGAGAGACCGATCAACACAGCGCCCACAACGCCCCCCGAATTTTCCATCACGGAGTAAGCTGCATTCACGGATACGAGTTCTTCTGCCGGATATTTTTCACCCAGAATCGTCAGGCTGATAGAGTAAATAGCACCCACAACCCCGCCCCACAAAAACAGGAGAATCCAGGCCTGATAGGAGCGATAGATAGCTATCGGCAAATAGACAGAGCAAACGAGACTCAACAAGACGGCAGCGATAATCACATAACGACGGTCAAAGTGGTCTGAAATCCAGGCGATCGGCGCCTCAAGCAACAGCCCGCCCAACATGAATGAAGTCAGCAACAGGGAGGCATCCGTCAGGGTCAGGCCGTTCTGCATACCGTAAAGCGTAATAAATGAAGAAACACCGAACAGTGAGGCTCCTCCAAAAGCAAGACCGTAGAGCACACCCTTGGACTCATTGATGAGTGGCAACAAGGCCATACGCTTGGCCGACTTGAGGCTGGGCATTACAAAAAAGCCCAACAAAACAGGAATCAGCGCCAGGAAACTGACAAAGGCAATTGCGAAAAAGGGTGCCTGCAAGGCATAGTCTGTAATCTCAAGCCTGCAGAGGTTTGCAATCTGCGCAATCAGGGGCTGCATGGCATCAATGAATTGCAGTACAACCGGGCCGAGAGACAGACCCAGTGAAATGGAGGTGCCAAAGAGCGCAATCTTGAAGCCACGGGATGTTTGAAAGGGAATACTGTTCAGCCATGTTTGCAGCTGCAGGAAAAATATACCTGAACCAAGCCCGTGCATCAGCGCCATAACCACCCAGAAATTCAGATCCTGGAAATAGGCCAATGCAACCAGCGGAGGCAGGCGAAGTAATGTCGAAAAAACCAGACCCAGGCGCAGACCAATATAGCGGAACAGCGACACCATCATAAAACAGACCAGTACCGACGCCAGCGTTTCCATCGACATGACTGTACCAATCAGGCTTCTGGAAAAACCCAGGGCCTCCATGGAGGTTGGAAAGACAACAGCCATCATGCCCAGCGACACCCCGAGGCTGAAAATAGCAAGCATGATAATCACCAGACTGAACATCTGGCGGCGTGGATCGGTGGGCAACTCTGGTTTCATCTCGGTAACGGACGAGGCAGCGGATCTGGCCATTATTTTTCACCCCGGTTTTTTCTCATTTTCAGACTCGCGCCCAATAAAACATCATAATCCTGTTTCAGTAACAAGCGCTTGGCATTCAGGACAGCAATAAAATTTCTCAAAAACCAGATAATGGAACCCATCAGAAAGGAAATGAAAAAGCCGGTGACAATCGCTCGCTGTGTGGCCAGTTTTATTGGCTCAAGACGTTCAAGGTATTTATCCAGAGGGATATCCAGCCCGAGCACGGCGACAAAGTTGCCCTGGCTGTCATGAATGGGCACATAACCACTGATATAAGTACCCCACTGGTCAGTTTGAGGCTCTTCTGCCACGACGATTTCCTGGGTTTGATGTGCCTTGATCAGATCGGGCAAGGCATCTTCATATTCTTCCATGATCTCGACGGCATCCTCTTCTTCAGGTGGCACGGGGTCCAGCACAAAATATACCTTGCCATCTTTCATCACTGTCGTGTACACATAAGCGATCAGGTCAATATCGATACCGATACGAAAAGGTTCAATTGCCGCCTCATAGGCAGGGGTATTCCGCGCTTCTTCCCCGGTGAATGTCGCATGTGCATCGCCGTCAACCGTAGCTGCAATGACCTGCGCTGTTCTCACCAGACCGTCGCGAATCTCACCCTCCTGCGCTTCGATCGAGTAGATATAGATAAAGGATGAGGTTGCGGTGATGGCGAAAAATGTAGCCAATGCCACCGCAATGCCTTCCCACAAAGGATAGATCTTGTACCTTTTCTCGGTATGACGCGCTTCCTGAGCCATGCTGATGCCCCTAAAGTAAATACGGCTGACTTGTTAACCTGAGATTCGTCTTTGCAGAATTGACGGACAGGAATCAATCAAGCTGGTGATTCTAACAGAAATTTGCAGGCAGACTCCAGAATACCCTATAAAAAACAAATAGTTGTTAGCGATTCGTCAATCTGCAAATAAAAAATATCACTCAAGCCAATGTTTCTTCTGCAATAAGCGGATTTCAATAAGCTTGGCAGCGTGCGCCGAGCCGTTTAAGATTACTGCTTTTATTTACTGGCCGGCTCAGGAAACATTCAATGTCTCTTTGGAAATACACTGCCTGGGATGCGATACTGGTACTGATCACTCTCACCGAACTGGGCCTGAAAATCGGCTGGGCGTTTTATGCTGCTGAAGCCGGATTAGCCGCAAACTGCCTGGTTGTTCTTTTACTGATACTGCTCTATTTCTACAATTTCATTGTTGTTAACCATGAGTTCATGCACACACCGTTTTTCAACGCGGAAAAACTGAATGCAATCTACCTTGTACTCAGTTCGGCCAATCTGATGTACCCGATGTCAATTATCAAGGAAGGTCATAATTTTCATCACATTCACAACAATGACCCGCTCAGGAACGGCACGACCCAGGACCCCACTTCAACATGGCTTTACGGCAAGGACGGCAAACAGGAACACTTTGTCCGTTATGCCCTGTGTGGATTCTTCCGTCAGAACACGCCATCGGAGCTGAAAAAAATTCTGCCGGGCTTGCGGGATAAGTCTTATGGCAAATACCTTTACTGGGAAATTGCCGCCGCCGCTCTGGTGTGCCTGACAATTATTTCCATCAATTGGCTCTGGTTTGTACTGGGCGTTTTACCCACGATTTATTTCGGCTGGGTTTTAACTGACAACCAGAATTATTTTGAGCATCACAGGGCTACCAATCCTGAAAGTCGATACGCCGACTCTGTCAGTTATTACGGCAAGCTCTATAACCTTCTCTGGTTTAACGAAGGTTACCATCAGGAGCATCACCTCAAACCCAATTGCCACTGGAAAGACCGGCCCGCCCTGCGCACAGAGGCAGAGAAGGCGTTCAAGGCCCAGGGTGCTTATCAGGCCTCACTACCCGCCATGTTCGGGTTTCTGGACAAGGGAAAAAACCAGCGTTAAAAACCGGTTTCCCGTTTTTCGCCACACCCCTTTCCGGGCTTCTTCTTCAGGCATCCAGATAAGTGCTGCTCTCCAGACTGGCTGCAAGTCTGGCCATTAACGATGCCTGCTCATCTGTGGTCAAACCAATAACTTTTTTTGAAAGTTGTAAATAATAACTCTGCAGTAAATCTTCTTTCTGGTAGTGAACCAGCTCCAGTATTTCACCAAGGCTCTGCACTTGTTGGGTATCGACAATTTTCCAGCCCTGGGTTTCACTTGAATCAGCCTTAATGGAAACGGCATAAGTATCCCCAAAAAGATTGTGAGGGTCGCCCAGAATCTCCTGATAAGCACCAACAAGAAAAAAAGCGACATAAAAATCGTCATCTTTTTCAATTTTTGGCAGCGGCAGGAAGGGGCTCAGTTTTTCCCCATAAACATAAGCGGAAAGCCTGCCATCTGAATCACAGGTTATATCCTGAACAACCGTCCGGCTCGCTGGCTTTTGATTGTTACCTGTCAGAGCCACAACCGGAAAAACCTGCTTGATTCCCCATATATCAGGCGTGGACTGGAACACAGAAAAATTCGCATAGACATTGATCGCCAAACGACTCTCAATTTCTTCCAAAGGCTGCCTGTGGCTTTCAATTCCCGGGTCCAGCTTCAGCAACAAACGCTTGCAGCATTCGTTAAAAAACTGCTCTATGCATGCCTTTTGCTGCACAGAAATTTTTCCACTGATAAAAAGCGACAAGGCATCATGCAACTCAAGCTTGATCTCCTGGTAAAGATCGACAAAAAAACGGGGGTCTTCATTCATTTCTTCACAACGGGCCAGCGCGCGTTTCAAGGCTTTTATTGCCGGCGAATCGGGCGTTCCTGGCTGATCCTGATCTAGAAGGGTTTGATCTATATCCTCTTCAACACCCAGCAGGTTTGTAATCAAAACCGCATGATGTGCTGTCAGCGCTCTGCCTGACTCGCTGATGATCTCGGGAAAAACAATATCAAGCTCCTGACAAATATCTGCAACCGTTTCCACAACTGCATTG
>JAGRJA010000219.1 GCA_020443005.1 Pseudomonadales bacterium | reverse complement strand
GTCATTTATTGATTCTTGATGCCCGGGATTTACAAAAGGTTCATGCACGCGTGCATCTTGACCACCACATTCCACACCAGTTTCACGGTCACTTTTGCCCCGAATAAAAAAATCACGAAAGACATTAAAAAACAGCTGAAAAAAATCAACAACAAGGAAATCGCAACCGGGCTTGCCATGATGATTGAAAACACACAAAACAAACATGGCGCACTTGTGTTTTGCGTTGTTTATTTATTCCCTATGCTGGTTTTTTGCGGCCTCGCCTTTCTTGTTTTCAGCAATGCCGTCAATGTACCGGTATGGGACCTGAGTGATAAAAACATCATTCAACCGCTTGTTATTTGCGCACTGAAACAGCATTAACAGGCATTTGAATTCAGCTTCTTCTACTCTTTATACTGTGCCGACCTGATTTACAGCGCTTGAAATATCACAGCCAATATTCCATCCATTAAATTTTCTACCCATTAGAGAGTGCTACAACATGACCATTCAGATCTACCACAACCCTCGCTGCAGCAAAAGCCGACAAACTCTTGGCCTGCTTGAAGAAAGAGGTTTCACACCAGAGATTATTCTCTACCTGGAAAACCCGCCTTCCAAAAAGGCGCTTGAGCGTACGCTGCAAAAACTCGGCATCAAAGCCCGGGAGCTGATTCGCTTCAAGGACGACCTCGCAAAACAATTGGCCATCACAGCAAAAGATGATCGCAGCGAAAATGAATGGCTTGAGTTATTGGTTAACAATCCGGCCTTGATTGAAAGACCTGTTGTCATTAATGGCAACAAGGCCGCCATTGGCCGCCCTCCGGAAAATGTGCTGGACATTCTCTGATTGGGCTATACTCCCTGCCCGCTTACTGACCGATAAGATACGCTTATGTCACTGCCACGCCTGCAAATCAACGATCGCGCCGACAAACGCCTGCGCAATGGCCATTTATGGCTTTACAGCAACGAAGTTGACAACACTGCCACGCCATTAAAGCAGTTTTCGGCCGGCGAGCAGGTACGCCTTGAAAATGCCAAAGGCAAATTTATCGCACTCGCCACGGTCAACCCGCAAACCCTGATATGCGCAAGAATATTCAATCGAGAAGAACACGCACTGGATAAATCCTTGCTGGTACATCGCCTTAATCAGGCACTTGCTCTGCGTGAACGCTTTTATTCCCGGCCTTTTTACCGTCTTGTTTATGCCGAAGGTGATTATCTGCCAGGGCTTGTCGTTGACCGGTTCGGGGATTACCTGAGCGTGCAGATCACCAGCGCTGGAATGGAGCGCATGAAACCGGCAATCATTGATGCCTTGCAACAGGTGCTGAAACCCGCCGGGATACTGTTTCGCCATGATGCTTCAAGCCGGGAGCAGGAAGGCCTTGACAAGGCCACCAATGAAATCATCGGCAATATTCCCGAAACCGTTGAACTGATTGAAAACAACACACACTTTCGTGTGTCGCTCCGCGAAGGTCAAAAAACCGGCTGGTTTTACGATCATCGTCAAAACCGTCACTATCTACAGGCCTTGTCCAAAAATAAAAGTGTACTCGATGTGTTCAGCTATGTGGGTGGCTGGGGCATACAAGCCCTGCAGGCAGGTGCCAGCGAAGCCACATTGATAGACAGCTCTGCCTCGGCACTTGATCTTGCTCACCATAATGCCAGGCTCAATGATTGCGACAACAAACTGACCTGCCTTGAAGGAAGTGCACTTGAGGCCATGAAAGCCCTGATTGAAGACAAGCGAAAGTTCGATATCGTGGTTATGGATCCGCCCGCCTTTATCAAGCGCAAAAAAGACCTCAAGAAAGGCGAAAAGGCCTACCATCACTACAACCAGATGGCGCTTCGTTTACTGAAGCGCGACGGCCTCCTGGTAAGTGCTTCCTGTTCAATGCATATGAAGCGGAACATGCTTCAGGATGTGGTGCGAACCGCCGGCAGGCATATCGATCGCCAGCTGCAGTTGATTTATCAGGGTGGTCAGGGGCCGGATCATCCGATTCATCCGGCCATTGAAGAAACTGACTACCTGAAGGCTTTCATTTATCGTTCTCTTTGAGCATGCATAACAACCCGATCAACGATTGAACAACCCGGAAGCCAGCTATGGCTACAAACATTCTGCCGCTTGCCATTGGCCCTTTGCTTCACTGTTAATCGTCTGGGATTTTCCCATCACCTGCATCGTCATGCTGGTTGTGGAGAGCCAGCTTGAATCGCTTTGCAAGGTCACCGTGGACTTGCCCTGCCCGGCAGGGTTCTCACAATGCAATACCATCTCGATGGTATTGCCACTTCTTTTGCTATCAGTAATACGACATTGACCTTCCGGGTCCCCACCAAACTGGTTGGATGCGATTTGCTCAGGCGTTATGCAAACCTGCACTGATTTTCCGTCCCCTGATACACCCTGAGCCGCCATCTGCTGCTTCATTGATGCCTCAATTTGCTGGCGCAGGGCCGGTGGCATATTTGCCAGCATGCCACTCATATCCGGCACGGCCTGATTATTGACCATTGTTTTGTGTTCTATTTTCCATAGGCCCGGCTTAATGGTTTCCATGGACAGGGCCATTGATGAAAATCCCAGTAAACCACTTAAGAGCAAAGCCCTGTTCATTTTCAATTTCATATTTATCTCCTTTTAAAACGCATGGCGAGGAATCGGAACTGACTGTTTATCTTAAGCTGACCATTTATCTCAAACTGATAATGGGCCAACCGTGTTCAAGCGCATATTCCTGCAACTGCTCATCAGGGTCAACAGCTACAGGATGATCAACAATCGTCAATAAGGGCAGGTCATTATGGGAGTCGCTGTAGAAGAAACTGCCTGTAAGGTTGTCTGTCCTGCTCTGCAGCCAGTGATTCAACCGTTCTATCTTGCCGTGTTGATAACAGGGCATGCCTTCCACTTCACCGGTATAAACACCATCCTTCATTTCAGGTTCGGTTGCGATGAGGTGGTCGACACCCAGTAAACGGGCAATCGGCCCGGTGATAAAGCGATTGGTTGCTGTGATGATCAACAGGTAATCTCCGGCCTGCCTGTGTTTATTGATCAGGGCTTGCGCTTTGGGTAGCACCATACTGCTGATGCGCTCTGCCATAAATTCGTCGTGCCACCTTTGCAGCTCGCTGGCAGTACGACCTTTGAGTGGTTCCAGTGCAAAACGCTGGTAGGCATAAATATCAAGCGCTCCGCGTGTGTAATCTTCATAAAAGTCATCATTACGCTGCCGGTATTGTCTGGCATCTACATAAGCTTTATCGCAAATAAATTCACCCCAGGCATGGTCGCTGTCGCCGTTCAAGAGCGTGTTATCAAGATCAAAAATCGCCAGTACCATGATTTCTCCGAATCGTTTTATAAAACCTCGCAGCTTACTGATACCCTTGTTTGCCCTCAAGCCTGTTCAGCTTGCCCGAAAAAAAGAGCCTCAAAGAATTTTGCCTGCCCGACGCATATTATGAAAGAATAGCATCTAATAACAGGTAGGTGCTTGTGATAGATTCTGATGGATTTCGCCCGAATGTGGGCATTATATTGGTTAACCAGAAAGGCCAGCTCTTGTGGGCGCGGCGAGTAGGTGGACACGATGCGTGGCAATTCCCGCAGGGCGGCATACAGCGCAAGGAAACACCTGAAGACGCGCTGTTTCGCGAGCTCGGCGAGGAAATCGGTCTCGACGAAAAAGATGTGCGGATTCTCGGCTGTACGCGAGGCTGGTTAAGGTATCGACTGCCCACGCGCTTTATTCGCATGGAGCAAAACCCGGTTTGCTATGGCCAGAAACAAAAATGGTTCATACTGGAAATGCTGTCAGATGACAGCAAGGTACATTTTGACAACTGTGACGACGAACCGCCCGAGTTTGACCAGTGGCGATGGGTCAGTTACTGGTACCCGATTAACCAGGTGGTTTCGTTCAAAAGGGAAGTCTATCGCCGGGCGCTCAAGGAACTGCTGCCCCATCAGATTGACCTGGTCAAAAAAACCGCACAGGTTTTATAAAAAGAAACACACTGTATAGACAAAAAAGGAAGACAACGCTCATGCTGACAGCCCTGCGCCAGGTGGTGCAAAAGGTCAATGCCGCCAAAAACCTCGAGCATGCACTTGAGGAGCTGGTGTTGTCAGTAAAGGAGGCCATGCAAACCGAAGTTTGTTCGGTGTACCTGAGACAGCCGTCAGGCAGCTTTGTCTTAATGGCCACAGAGGGGCTGAACAAGGAGGCCATTGGCAATGTCAGCCTGAATGAGGATGAAGGCCTGGTTGGTCTGGTCGCCTCACGCGCTGAACCGATCAACCTTGAAGATGCCGAAAACCACCCCCGTTACCGCTACTTCCCTGAAACCGGTGAAGAACGCTATGCCTCGTTCATGGGGTCGCCCATCATCCATCACGGCGAGGTTCTCGGCGTACTGGTAGTTCAACAACGCCGTTCACGCCGCTTCGAGGAGGAGGAGGAAGCCTTTCTGGTCACTCTTTCCGCCCAGCTGGCAGCAGTTATCGCCCACGCTGAGGCAACCGGTGTACTCAATCGCATCTCGCCACAGGGCAGGAAAAAGCGGATTGCCGTTTTCAAGGGAATCAGTGGTGCAGAAGGCGTCACCTTCGGTGAAGCTGTCGTCATTAACAACCACACCGACTTCAAGGGCGTACCGATCAAGCAAACCGAAGATGTCGAATACGAAATGGCGCTCTTTCACAACAGTCTTTGCAAGGTGCGCTCTGAAATCACCCGCATTGCCGATAATCTGGGCAACCGGCTGAATGCAGAAGAAAAAGCCCTGTTTGATGTCTATGTGCGCATGCTGGCCGACAACGCCCTGGGTGGCGAAATTGTCAATCGCATCGTCACCGAAAAACTTCAGGCCCGTTCCGCGCTGGCCCAGGTGGTCAGCGAGCATGTAGAAACCTTTCAGGCAATGGAAGACCCCTATCTGCGAGAAAGGGCCGTCGATGTCAAGGATCTTGGCCTCAGGGTGCTGGCTGCGCTGACCGAAGACGATGATGCCGAGAAGGAATGGCCGGAAAAAACCATTCTGGTGGGCTAGGAACTCACGGCCGCCAGATTGGGTGAAATCCCTGAAGAGAATCTGGCCGGCCTTATTTCAATGCGCGGTTCCCGTACCTCTCACCTTGCCATTCTGGCCCGGGCCATCGGTATACCCACTGTTATGGGTATACTCGACTTCCCCTGGCAACAGATGGACGGGCAGGAACTGATCGTCGATGGCTATCAGGGTCGGGTTTATACCAACCCGCCGGAAAGATTACGCAAGCGCTTCGCCAGTATTATTGCCGAAGAGGAAGCGCTGAATCGCGAGTTTGAAAAACTGCGTGATGAGCCCTGCGAAACAAAAGACAGCTATCGCCTGCCATTGTGGGTCAACACAGGTTTAATGACCGATGTTTTTCGTTCACTCGACCGTGGTGCTGAAGGTGTCGGCCTTTATCGCAGTGAAGTGCCCTTCCAGCTTAATGAACGCTTCCCCAGTGAAGAGGAGCAACGACAAATCTATCGCGAACAATTACAGGCATTTCACCCCTTGCCCGTGACCATGCGCACACTGGATATCGGTGGTGACAAACCCCTGTCCTATTTTCCGATTACAGAAGACAACCCCTACCTCGGCTGGCGAGGTATTCGGGTCAGTCTCGACCACCCGGAGATATTCCTGGTACAGATCCGCGGAATGTTAAAAGCCAGCGCAGGACTTAATAACCTGCGCATCATGTTGCCGATGATAACCAGTATCTCTGAAATCAATACCGCGATAACACTGATCCACCGGGCACACGAGGAACTGCTTGAAGACAAACTGGACATCAAACTGCCCGCAATCGGCGTGATGATCGAGATTCCGGCCACCGTCTACCAGATTCGGGAAATTGCCAGGCTGGTCGACTTTCTTTCGGTCGGCTCCAATGACCTGACCCAGTATTTGCTCGCCGTCGATCGCAACAATCCGAGAGTCGCAAAGCTCTATCAGTCCTTCCACCCGGCGCTGCTCAGGGCGCTTGACTGGATTGCAAAGGAGTGCCACAAGGAAGGTAAAATGGTCAGTGTTTGCGGAGAAATGGCTGGCGACCCTTGCGCAGCTGTACTGTTAATGGCGATGGGTTACGACATGCTATCCATGAATGCCAATAATATTCCCAGAGTGAAATCGGTGATACGGAACATACGACTTGAAGATGCCCGTAATATTCACGCAAATGTGATGAAGATGACATCAACTGCAGAAATTACCGATTATGTTGAAAATACGCTTGAAAAACTGGGCATTAACCCCCGTTTCATAAAAGGCCAGAACATCCATTAATTCGGGTTAGCCATCGTCTTAATCCGGATTTTACCGGAACCGACAAGCCGGGCCATTTGCAAAAAAGCCAACGATCATGCAGAAATGTACTACCGCAGAAGCCATTGAAACGATTTTATCCATAGACACACCGATACTTCGTATCGCCATGCCGCTCGGTATTGGCAAACCCAATCATCTTGTCAACCATCTCTATCGAGCTTTTAAAAATAAACCCGAACGACAACTTGAAATATACACGGCACTCAGTCTTTTACTTCCCGAAGCCGGCAACGAACTGGAGGCCCGTTTCCTCGAGCCTCTGCTAAAAAGACTCTATGGCGATTATCCCGATCTGGAATATGCCCGTGATGCACTCAACAACAGGCTGCCTCAGAACATAAGGGTCTATGAATTTTTCCTGAAAAGCGGCGACTGGCTCAAGAACGCTTCCGCCCAGCAACATTACATCAGTAGCAACTACACACACATCGCACGGGATATGGCTCAACGACAGCCACATGTCGTGATACAGGCCGTGTCAGCAAAAATAACGGCACAAAAAACCATTCTGTCACTTTCCAGCAACCCGGACACAAGCCTGGAGCTGAAGGAACGCCTGAAAAACCAGGGCAGTCCTTGCCTGTTCATCGCTGCGATCAACAGAGAGCTCCCCTTTATGCCGGGCGAAGCCGAAACTGCCCCCGATTTCTTTGATCTTGTTATCAACGAGGATGAATCTACCCATACACTGTTTTGCACACCCAACAGCAAAGTTTCAAAAATTGATTATGCCATTGGCATACATGCAAGCTGCCTGGTCAGGGATGGTGGCACACTGCAAATTGGTATCGGTTCTCTCGGCGATGCTATTGCCCAAAGCCTTATCGTTCGACATATTCACAATCATCGTTATTGCTCCCTGCTGGCTTCCCTGCAAAAAAACCGCCAGTATCCAGCTTGCACAGAAACCTTCTCAGAGGGTCTCTACGGCTGTTCAGAGATGCTGGTTAACGGATTGCTGGAGCTCGTTGACGCTGACATTATCAAACGAAAAGTGAAAGATAAAAGAGGCCGGACAAAAATCCTGGATGCCGGTTTTTTTATTGGCCCGAAAAAGTTCTATAGAAAACTTTGCGAGCTACCCGAAAATACCCTGAATACAATCAACATGCAGCGCATAGACTTTATCAACCATCTCTACGGTGACGAGGCGGTAAAAAGAGATCAGCGTAAAGATGCTGTGTTCATCAACACCTGCATGATGATAACCCTGTCCGGCTCGGCTGTGAGCGATGCGCTTGAAGACGGGCGCATTGTCAGTGGCATTGGTGGCCAATACAATTTTGTTGCGATGGCACACGAACTTGAGAATGCTCGATCTGTTTTGTTGCTACGAGCAACCCGAATGCAGGGCGGAAAACTGCAATCCAACATTGTGACTCACTATGGCCACTGCAGCATACCCAAGCACCTCCGTGACATTGTTATTACCGAATACGGCATTGCAGAACTGCGAGGAAAGACGGATAGCGAAGTTGCAGAATCACTGATCAAAATCAGTGATTCCCGCTTTCAGCAGAATTTGATTGACTGGGCTATCGCACACCAAAAGCTGCCTGCAGATTTTGTGCTTGATCCACTCTACACCAACAACACACCTGAAACTGTCTGGCAAAAAATTGAACCCTATCGCGATATTTTACCAGCCTACCCCTTCGGCCATGATTTCACGGAAGAAGAAATTCAGATTATCAATACATTGCGCAAACTTGAGCATGCTCAGGAACATCCTGCAGAGCTGCTCAAAATCCTCATTCATGCCTTATTCCCGAAAGAGAAAGACATCTCAAGCTATCTGCAACGAATGGGTTATAACGAAGAGCGATTAACCCTAAAACAGGCGCTGCTGAAAAAATTGTTTGCCGGGAATCTCTGACATCAAAACAAACATCCCCTTGTCATGAAAAACCAAATCGGCAGCTTGCCGTCAAAAAATTCAGGCAAAAAAAAGCCACCCGAATGAGTGGCTTTTTGACAGGACAAGATTTACTGACCAGAAAGCGCATGAACAGCTGCCTTGAATTCATCGTCAGAACAATCCATACACATTCCTTTAGGTGGCATCGCATTGATGCCGGCAATGCCACTGGCAGCCAGCGCATCAATACCGCCTTTTGCTTCTATCCGTGCAGACCACTCTTCTGCAGTTTTGGGTGCACCAGGGATCCCCGGGGTGCCGTGACACATGGCGCAATGCTTTGCTGCAATTTCATCACCTGAACGACTTGCAGCGGCTGCTTCAGCAGCACCACCGGCAGTTGTTTCGGCTGCACAATTGTTATCAGCCGCCTTACAAACTTCCCCCACTGCTTTTATACGCTCAATCAGCGCACTGTCATGCTCATCGGCACTAAACGCCGAAACAGCCACCGTCATTGCAATCACTGCAGCTGCACACAAAGAACCAAATTTTGAAAGTGATTTCACGCTATACCTCCACCGGACTACCGGGCTATTTCGAAAGTGAGGGCATTATAGCCGCGCCTTGACCCTTCTCACAATAACGAATTACCCCAACAATACTGGCGTTTTTATTCTTATCATGGTTTTCCCGGCTATATCATGAAGCGGCCGGCTTGTTTACAATACGCATCCTTTCGCAACAAGTTACTGTTTTTACGATGAAAAAGTTCTTCTCCAATCTGATCATAGGCATTCTGCGTATCTTTAAAAAAACACCGGAAGACCTGATTTCACTCAGCGCCCGTCTTGGCGTTGGCATTGTTTTCTGGCAGTGCGCCCAAAGTCGCATTACAGGCTGGTATTTTATGGGGGAATTCTGGCAGTTTTTCAATTTGCGCCAGGGAGCGTTTTCGGAATTCAGGGCTTATCACCTGCCTTTCCTGCCCGCCGAGCTCGCGGCCTATTTGGCCACCATTGGCACTTTTTTCTTTTCCCTTTTTCTTTTTATCGGCTTTGCAACACGATTCTCCGCACTTGGCCTGTTCATTATCACGCTGGTGATACAGTTTTTTGTCAGCCCTGCTAACTGGCAAATACACCTGTTATGGAGCAGCGCCTTGCTCTATATTCTGAAATATGGCCCTGGCGTTATCTCTCTCGACCATTTTTTTTACCGAAAGTGGGCTTGAGCACACTCAAGGAATGGACGCAATGCACAAGGATGCGTATTATTGCGCCTGTGTCAAACCCACCACGCGCCCGTAGCTCAGCTGGATAGAGTAGTTGGCTTCGAACCAATTGGTCGGG
>JAGRJA010000019.1 GCA_020443005.1 Pseudomonadales bacterium | reverse complement strand
GAAAAAATTATGTGGGGGCTGTCACCTCAACAGACCCATAACCGATTATCTTGAAGAGACGGGTTTCACCGTTCTGTCTGTGAAAAACAGCTATGTCGACAAGGCACCCAGGTTTGCCGGTTATATGTATGTGGGTGAGGCGGAAAAAGCCAAAGGGGCATCAACCGTTAAAACCGATTAGTTTTTGGAAATATTGCCTGCATTTTTAGTTGTGCAACTGCCGTATCGCTTCCCTGGTCATTTCTTGCGCTTTTTATCCGATGATTCTGTTATGCAGTTATTTCCAGTCAGTGAGAAGCGAGCGGAGTTTTTCTGCTGTCATGTGTGGGTGTATTTCATCATCAAGCATGATATTTGGCGCGGCATTGCAATTTCCCAAACAGCGAAAGGGCTCAAGTCTCAAGCCCCGTGGGTTTGTTTCAAACAGATTGATGGCGAGTGATTCACGCGCTTGCTTGATTAATGCAAAACTGCCTTTTCGGGTGCAATTTTCCCCATTGCAGATGAACAGCTTGTGCGAAAAAGCCGGTTTCAAACTGAGGGAGGGAGTCAATTCTATCACTTTGTAGATAGCCGGTGTTTCAAGTTCCATTCGATCCGCAATAATGGGTATGACTGCGGGGGGAACATAACCCATGGCCTGCTGTAGCGATGAGAGAACATCGACAAGACGGTTCTCCTCAGCCGGAAAACCGGCAATGATATCGTAGGCCATTTCAAGCATTGGGGCAGAGAGTGTAGACATGTGCGTTATTCTAGCGTTTATAAATGAGACGGCAAGCGGTTATTGGCATCATGCTGTGGTGCGCCGATGGATTGTGCTGTTCATTTCAGGCTTTGAAAATCATATGTCTCAGGCCATGGTTTTCCTGAGAGAAACAGGTGACATACGACATGTCATTCGTGTCAAAAACAGCTATTCCCCGATCAAAGCCGCTGAGTGCCATCAAGCTTGTATTGCCCAGATTGGCAAGCCCGAAGGGTTTTGAGATGCCGTAGTCAGTGGTGGAAAAATAATCGGATTTTCCATTGCGGGGGTTATAGCGCACAAGTGTGTTGCTATCGACAAATACATTAACGAGGTAGCCGCTGTTTGTATTGAATTTAATGTCAAAGGGGTTGGTGTGATACTCCAGCTGGGCCGAAATACTTTCTGCCCGCTTATCCGAAGCGCTGATTCTTACCATTGGGCTTGGTAATGGTATCTCGCCGCCCTTGTTGTAGCTGGCAATGTAGGCGGCCGTTTTTTCATGCAGCAGCGGTTCCAGATAAAGCTCCGGTTTGGCATCGGCGTAAATGAATTGTTCAATGGCACCGTAAATTGATCCGTCCTGATCCTGGTCGATGTGTACAAAGGAACCGTTATGTCCGTGTTGTACTTTTTTATCGATCTCCAGCGTGTTGCAATTGAAAAAATAGACAGCCGGGTCCTGAATAATTTCGCTGAAAGGGCTATTGCTGTCGATGGGGCCTTCGACTGTGCCATCATCGGAAACAATAATGTGTTGTTGATCGATGGAAACAATCATGTCATGCGCGTGTAGCAAGGGCGTGTTGAAGGTTTTGACCAGTTTTTTTGTGGCGGTATCAACAAGATACGCGATACCCGTGTTTTGCTTGAACCTGTTTGTCGGGTTGAAACAACCGAAAATGGTTTTGCCATCGGGTAAAAGCGCTGAATGTCCTCCGAAAGCAAAGCCCTCGGGCGCATCGATCCTGGCCGTAATGTTGAAGGCTGAATCGAGAAAAAGGCAGGGTGAAGGTTGTTTGCCGCTGTAAGGGGTGCAATAGAAATTATCGGGATCAATTTCTATCAGGCTGTGACCGGAGTGGTAATCCGGTAACAGGTGATAGCGTGTAAACCCCTTATTAAGGTCAAGGTGAATAAGGGTGCTGCCATTGCCCTTTTGATTTTGCGCCGGTGATAGCTGCTTTGAGCTGATGCCGTAAATCTGGCCAGAAAGTCCGGCTGGTCGACTGCCACACATTGCCGCAAGTGGATGATATCCAGCAAGGGCGGCAGTGGCGAACGAAAACTGTTTCAGGAAATGTCTGCGTGATGACGGGGTGTTTTCCATTTGCCGGAGCCTCATGTCAATGTGATTTTACCGGAGCGACAGGTGTGACCGTGATAGCTGCCGGACTTATGTTCCGCCAATCTGATCGCATCTCGTTGATTTCACGGAAGGATAAACAGGGTGCAAGCAGCGGGAATCTGGTTGTGATGATTAAACCGCCTTTAACGGACACTGTAAATGACTATTGGCTTGACGCAAAAAGGCCTGCATACGACAAAATATGTCTTTAAGGGTGATATTATCCCCGAATCCGATGAATAAAAAGGCCTGTCTTATGACGCTGGGGTTGTATTTTTCCAATCGTGTTGAACGCCTGAGTGAAGAGTTGATGGCACAGATGCTGACCACACCGCTCGACGACCCGTTAGCGGCAGACTTTGTGCTGGTTGATAACCTCGTCATGGGGCAATGGCTGAATTTGCAAATTGCCGGGCAGCAGGGTATTGCCGCCAATATCCGATACATTCAACCCCATGAATTGTTCTGGAAACTGGCGCGTGAACTGGTTTCTGCTGATATTCCCGAGCTGACCCCGCTGTCAAAACAGGAGATGACCTGGAGGCTATACTCGCTTTTTTCCAATGAGGATTTTTTGCTGTCTCCGGCGTTGCTGCCGGTCCGTGACTATCTTGCAGATACAGCCACAGTCGCGTTAAGGCGTTACCAGTTGTCTGCAGCCGTAGCCGATCTGTTCGATCAGTATCTTGTCTATCGACCCGAGTGGATGTTGCATTGGGCGGAGGGACAGCAACATGGCGTGAACGAAAAACCCGCGTTGATGGATGCAGGTATTGATGGAAATGAAAATGTGGTCTGGCAAAGTTTTTTATGGAGAAAGCTGAATGAAATGATCGGTGATGATGGCTGTGCATTTCGGCATCGTGCCATGATCGAAAAGAAACTGCTGGAAGTCCTTGGAAAAAAAACGCCGTCCGACATTGCGGGTCGTATGACACTCAAAAGGCTTTATGTTTTTGGTGTTACCACAATGCCAGTCAATATGGTCGCCATGCTTCATTCGCTGTCGCATCATATTGAGGTGAATCTGTTTGTGCCTAACCCTTGCCAGGAGTATTGGTCATTGATTTCTCCGGCAAAAACGATTGCCAGACAACAAAAGCAGGATGCTGATGAAACCTATTACGAAATAGGTAACCCGCTGTTGGCCAGTCTCGGCATTCAGGTGCGTGATTTTATCAGTCTGTTACAAAAGTTGCCCGATGAGAATTTACAGGAAACAAGCCTGTTTGAGGCCGTTGAACCCGTTTCTCTGTTACGAGCCATTCAACATGAGATTCTGGAGCTGACCTATAAGGGCGAATCAGCCAGCGTTGATTTTGTGGCAGAAGGCATAAAACAGAAGATACCTTGTGGTGATGTCGACGCGGACGGAATACCGAGTCTGCATATCCACAGTTGTCACAGTGTGATGCGCGAAGTTGAAGTGCTGCATGACCAGATTCGGGACATGATGCATCGACACCCGGATATTTGCCCCAGGGATATCGTGGTCATGATGCCGCGGGTTGCCCCTTATGTCGCCTGCATCCATGCCGTGTTCAACAGTGTAGAGGAACGGCAGCGCATCGACTACCAGATTGCTGACAGAACTCAGGGTGAAGAGTCTCCTTTGCTGAACAGCTTCGAAACACTGTTACAGCTTCCGGATAGTCGCCTGACCTTGACAGAGATCATTTCCCTGCTTGAGGTGCCTGCTGTGCAACGACGGTTTTCCATTGATGCTTCAGGCTATGAAACCTTGAAAAGGTGGCTGGTTGAGTCCGGCGTGCGCTGGGGCAGGGATGCCAGGCACAGGGAGAAATCAGGTTTGCCCGCTTATCACGAAGCAAGCTGGCAATACGCCTTTGATCGGTTTTTTTCCGGTTACTCAATGTCTGCAAATCACCTTGATATCGAGTCGCTATTGACGATGGAGAATGGTTGCGAGCTTATGCCACTTGATCTGGTTGAGGGTGGCAACACGCAGTATCTGGATGCTTTCTTGCAGTTCTGGACGGTGTTGAAAAAATGGTCGGAAAAAATGAACGAAGAGGCAACCGCGGTTGTGTGGCTTCAACGATTGAGCGACTTGATCGAGGATTTTTTCGACCCGGTGGATGACCAGGAAATAATGGCGATCAGGGCGATTCACAAGGAAATCCAATCGCTTGAAAATGTTGAGCAGTGCCAGTGGTTCACAGCATGTATACCCTTGGCAGTGATTCGTGATTTGGTGAAACCTGCGTTAAAACGCCTGGCGAACGGACATCACCACTGGGGAGAGGGCGTCAAGTTCTGCAGCCTTATGCCGATGCGGGGTGTGCCGTTCAAGGTGGTTTATGTCATGGGCATGAATCAGGATGATTACCCGAGGAGAATCGAAAGGCGCGGTTTTGATTTGATGCGAAAAAATTATCGGCCGGGCGACAGGGCAGGCCGAATAGATGACCGATGGCTTTTCCTTGAGGCATTGCTGTCGGCGAGACAATTTTTTCATGTCAGTTATATCGGGCGCGATATGCACCGGAATGAAAAGTGTGAGCCTTCAGTTGTACTTGCCGAGTTAATCGATTATTGCCGTCATGGTTATTATGTCGATGATGGAAATGTGCTTGATTGCTTGATCACCGAGCACCCCTTGCAACCCTTCAGCCCTTGCTATTTCAGGAAAGACAGGCAGGCACTTTCCAGTCGACTGATTTCATTCAATGAGCAGGCGCGAAAAATTGTTGATGTTCGTCAACGGCAAAATCAGGAAACTAACAAACCGGCAATGCGCTGGATGAAAGAAACCGTAAACACAAAACAGCAGACAGAAACCCGCATTGTCGATTTGGATACATTTATACGGTTTTTTACCAGACCCTGGAGCTGGTTTCTGGAAAAGAAAAACAGTGTCTGGTTGGAAATAGAAGAAGAGCATATCGATGACAATGAAAATTTTGGAAAGCCGGATGGTCTTTTTGACTGGGAAATACATCAAGACCTCATTGCCCTGGCATCGCGCCATGAGAAAAAGCCGGAAAATATCGAGGCAGAAACAGCGAGACTGCTGGAAGAACTGGTACGGTTGAGAAGTTCGGAAGGCAAATGGCCTCTCGGATTTGCCGGACGAAACAAAACTGCCGAATTGATGAAAAAGTTAAAAAATGCCGATTTCTATTGGTTGTCCTGTGGAAAATCGCTTGTGCGTCAACCGTTCAGTGTTCATATAAAAGGTTCTCGCTCAAGCCTGTGTATTCAGGGGTTTTTGCCAGTAAGCTCGGATGCGGAAATTTTTCTTCACTCGGCGAGCAAATTGAATGAAGACAGGCAGATAGATTTTGAAATAAAGGCAGCACTGGCAAAAAAATGCGGATTGCAGAAAAACGGCAAAAAAACAGAAACCGCCAAAGCCTTTTTTCGTGAAAACAAAAAGGCCTTGACGATCGAATTCAACAAGATCGACGACGCAGCCAACGAAAGTTTTCTAAGAGGCCTGGTTGACCTGTATTGCAAATTTCAGGCGACAGGTTTGCCTTTTGAACCGGCGTTAAGTCGTAAAGTCAGTGTATTTGAAAAACCGGCGCAATGTAAAAGCATCATTGATGATGCCTGGTATGAAAATAACAGATGGACACAGGGTATCGCACAGGATAGCCAGAAGAGAGCCTATTTT
>JAGRJA010000218.1 GCA_020443005.1 Pseudomonadales bacterium | reverse complement strand
TTAAAAACTCCCCTTTTTGTTTATTATCCGTATCATTCCCTGCCCCCGTGTTCCCTGTATTAGTATTCGTTCCCATCGGATCAATATACAGAACAGGGCTGTTCATGACATAGGTATAGCGATTGATGCCATCAATAAACCCAAGCGGATCGCGTTGCGTAAAACGCTGTTGGCTTGGGTCATAATTTCGGGCTCGCATGTGAATCAAACCACTGTCATCGTGCTCTCGCCCCGCAAAGCCAAACATCGGCGGATAGTTACCCCCTTCTTCACTGACATCGCCCCAATCTCCAAATTGCTTCCAGCCATTGAGATCACCATTGGCAGATGTTTGCATCACCACCGAATTACGATAGTCCTGATGGAAGTAATCGACGGTACCATTCTTGCTACGGGCAATCGGCATATCGATATCATAAGGGCCATAGGCATGTTGAGCCGGTGTACTCGTCCAGCTATTTTTGTATTCGCCAGCAACCTGTAAGCCGTGTTGATGATAGTAATAGGTATCCGTGCCATCATTCTTTTCTATTCGGCGATCCTGATAGTCATATTTGAAGGTTTCAGTGCCTCCATTGATCGAAGCCTGCGTCATCCGATCCAATTCATCGTAGCTCATACTGAGCACTTCCGAACCTCGGGTACGGGTTAACTGATTACCATTCAGGTCAAAGGTATTGGCCGTATCAATATTCTGTGAAGTGGAAAGACAGGTGCTGTCATTTTTACAGATACGCAGCAATTGGTGAGCATCGTCGTGCGCGTAATAATAGGTATCATTTGCCGGATCGGTCAGCTCTTTCAGGTTATTGAAAGTATCGTAGGCATAGGTATTGGTTTTAACACTGTCCGTCGTGGTGCTTGAGGCTGAATAATCAAAAAGCTTACGGGTCATGTCACTTTGTGTTAACCGGTGAGAGGCATCGTGTGTGTAATCTGTATCCCAGGTCAGCGTATCGCCATTGGCCAGACGCAACCAGTCTGTTACCTGGTCAATATTACCCACATTGTCATAGGCAATTTCATAACTTCTGTACTCTGGTAATGAACTGCGTTTCATTTACTTCGTGACAGAGCTAACAGTTTGCAGTTTTTTATAGCAAAACCCTTTTGTTGGACTGGTTAATTGATACGATAGCGCTAGAGGTATTTCAAAGTTATCTTTTTCATACCCATAAAAAACCTTCAAATGAAGTTCGGAGGGTATCAGATATGAAGAAAAACCATCATCAGGGCAGCGCCACCAAAGCCCCTGCATCACTGAATGACTTGTGTGCAAATTTTCCCGAACGCTGTCCTGCCTGCGGAGAAATACATACCACCTTGCTGGATCACCATCAATCAGCAACGCCCGACAACCCGTTTCAGATTTCGAGAAATATTACCGACCACGGAGAGCTTCGCATTGAAGCAAGGTTTAGATGCGGATGTGGGCATGAAACAAAAACATCGACACCAGAGCGGCGCGACCATTCTGAAAAAGGCATCAAGCGCCGCAAAACCTTTGATGAACTCATGGCAATTATGATGGCAAAGGGCATCAAGAAAGGTCAGGCGAAGATGGAGTTGCTGAAAGTTGTCAGGGGCGAAGAAAGCTACCTTATCAGCAAGGTGCTTCACCCCAGATAACACCGAAAACTCTACATGCCGTTGGCAACCAGTGAAAGCTTAACGATAATCGCGATAGAAACGATGATTAATATGACATACCAGGCCGTCGTAAAGAAGGCCATTGAGCTCTGTATAATATCAGAGGAACGCCTGATCCAGTTCGGTTCAGAAGTCTCACTGGCATAAAGCCGGCAAAGAACCGTCAAACCGAAAGTCCAGGTCACACCGATGAAGTAAAACAACTGGTGCAGACCTGCTCCCTGCCAGATTGACTCAATCATACCCCCCAATGCCATAAAACCCAGGGCGCGTAACAACGAGCGATAGGGCATGAGCCATTCTGCCAGCTCTTCATAAAACAGAAGCAATCCTTGTAAACCGTTTGTTGTCATCTTTCAGCCTCTCATGCGTATCGGAGATACGCTTGCTCTTACAACTGTTAACTTTACAGGCTCTGGCGCATAGCCCAATACCTTGACAAAACACGCTAACGCCTGCCAGAAAAGATTCACTGATCCAACCCCACAAGTACCCGAGAAATATTCCAGAGCTTTTTGGCTAAAAAGGGGTCAGTTGCATAGGCGTAGTAACCATGTTCAGCCACGCCTGTATCGACGCACTCTGCAATGTGGCA
>JAGRJA010000217.1 GCA_020443005.1 Pseudomonadales bacterium | reverse complement strand
ATACGCGCCTTGCCGAAATCCCGGCAGCCGCAAGACCCGCAAAACACCTCGCCCAGGTAGCTCAGTCGGTAGAGCAGAGGATTGAAAATCCTCGTGTCGGTGGTTCGATTCCGCCCCTGGGCACCATTACTCCCTCCCAGCATTTCCCAAGTCATCCGCGAAGCTTAACAACCACGAGCCTTTGCGAGTATACTCATTCTCAAGCAATCTCAAAACGACTCAACGAATCCGCCGTTTTTGTTGGCATCATTGTTGGTATCTTCAAAACTTCGCACCTCTGATACCAACAAAAAGCTTCATGCTAATTCTTAAAAGTGGCGAGGAGTGACGAATGGCCCTTACCGCGACTGAAGTGAAGCAAGCCAAGGCGAAAGACAAAGACTATAAACTTTCAGATAGTGGCGGCCTTCACCTGCTAGTCAAAAACACCGGCGCGAAGTACTGGCGCATGGCTTACCGCTTCAACGGAAAACAAAAGACGTTAGCAATTGGCGTATATCCGGACCTCTCATTGGCAGACGCACGAAGCCTGCGTGACATTGCGAGAAACCAACGCGCTCTCGGCCTAGACCCCTCGGAAGTTAAGAAAAACACCAAAATGGAACAACGCTCTGCTAGCGCCAATTCTTTCCAAGAGATCGCCAACGAGTGGTACACAAAGCAAGAAGCGCATTGGGCCGCTGCGACCGCCAAAAAAAGACGCGCCCTGCTAGATAATGACCTCCTTCCATATTTAGGAAAGCAGAAAGTCAGCGAACTCCAAACCTTTGAACTCCTGAAATGCCTACAACGAATAGAGAACAGAGGTGCAATCGAAACCGCGCACAACGGTAGACAGGCTTTAAATCAAATCTTTCGTTACGCCAAACAAACTCAACGCTGCAGAGAGAACCCAGCCGTGGATTTAATTGGCGCACTCCGCAAAAAGTCGGTGACCCACCGCGCCGCCATCACAGATCCATCAGCGTTCGGTGTACTGCTTGTAAAAATAGACCAGTACGAAGGCTCGCATATTATTCGAACAATGCTGGCACTCGCCCCACTACTATTTCAACGCCCCGGTGAGCTAGCCGCAATGGAATGGTCAGAACTGGACCTCGACAACAAGCTTTGGAACATTCCAAAAGAAAAAAAGAAGGAAAGGAATAAGAGAGAAGACGATCACCTTGTCCCTCTTAGCAGTCAAGCTGTGGCGCTTTTGCTAGACATCAAACCACTCACCGGACGAGGCAAATATGTGTTTCCTAATCAGAAAGATCACGAGAAACACGCAAGTCCAGAGTCTATAAACAAGGCTCTAAGAATTATGGGGTATGACACCGCAACAGAACAATCCTTCCATGGCTTCAGAGCGTCAGCCAGAACCATGTTAGATGAGCGCCTAGGCTTTCGCGTGGACTGGATCGAGCACCAATCAGGAAGGAAGGTTGCCGACCCCATGGGAAGGGCTTACAACCGGACTAAGCATCTTGAGCAACGAACGGGCATGGCGCAGTCGTGGGCTGACTACCTCGACGAGCTGCGCCAACAAGCGTTAAGTGGAAACGTCATACCCGGACGTTTTCAAAGAACTGCGTCATAACTTTTACTAGTTTAGGCCCCCAAAATGAGCAAATCGACTAAGCTTATCCCCTATGTTGAAGCATTCGGAATACTGGCCGCTAAACTAGACACAAGCAAAGAAGAGTTTGCTGGCTGGATATTTCTTGGCCCAAAGGACGGGGGCCTTGACGCATATCAGAACGCTAGCCAGCTAGAACCAGATGCCCCTAAGCCACCCAGGTTCTATTTCTCTTACCACGAAGGCGAACGAGACTATTTGCAGTTACTTCCACAGCTCTGGTTCGTCTATGAGGATATCTTAAACTTTAATCCTTCAAATGAAGCCCGCCTGCTTACCTTCGAAAGTCTGCTGAGCCGCTGGGATCAGATACCTGGCACAACTGCTGTTGATTTCATTAAAGCAAAGATCGCGGACTCGTCTTTGATGGACCTTCACCCTACGTTCGGCGGCACGCAAGCACTCAACCCAGCAGAGGCAGACTTCCCGCCCTTGGAAGAAGGGCTCTTCTCCCTTGCTGAGATCATACTGGTGGAAGAAAAAGAATTAAAGAATCTAATAGCAGTTGCCCCGAAATCAGAAAACTTCACCAATAAACGCCTTGGCGAGTCTTCTCTCTCTATAAACTCTGGCTCAGTAACCGAGCTACCGAACCCACCAAAGCGAATGGATGACTGGTATTTGGCTATACGGGATGCTCGACATGAATTCATCACTCAGAATATGCGCGAACCCGATACGCTAGAAATGTGGTTAAGGCTTTGCCAAATGCCTCCCTCTTCCTATGGTATTACCATCGATAACAGCTTCCGCGAAACAACGCTGCACCTAGACAACAAACCTCTGACTAAAACTAATTTCAAGCTCAGATGGAACCGATATTCCAATAAACAAGTATTAATAGATATTAATAGCGACAATAAGGATCAATAGCAGCAGAGCACTCTCACTAATTAGACACTCACTCCGTCCCAACTAAAACGACGGAGAATCATGATGACCAAAGTAGTACTAAGACTTCCCACTGTAAAAGCTCGCTCTGGCCTTTCCCGATCAACTATCTACAGAAGAATAGCTGAAGGCACCTTCCCAAAAGGAATCCAACTAGGCAGTAGCCGCACAGTAGGGTGGTTAGAGTCCGACATCGAAGCCTGGATAGACAAACAGATTCACGAAAGCGGATCTCCAAATACCCCCATCGCTAACCGCCCCCGCACTAAGAGACGAATCACGAAACGTGTTGATTCATAGTTTCTCGGGGAAACAGCAACCATGGCCAAAAGAAAGGGCAAGAGCCAACTACCATTTGATCGCCGAGGCGGTGTAACTGTCCAGAGCAAGTACATGCTTGCATCAAAGGCCTTCTTAGGCTTATCTGCTCAAGCGAAAGTGCTTCTGACTCTCATGCATACACATTGGCGCAATGACCGACCTGTTGGATACGGCATTCGTGAGGCGGTGGAAAAAATTCCTTGCGCAAAAGGAACCGCTCAGAAGGTTTTCAAAGAACTGGAAGAAGCAGGGTTTATAGAAAAAGTAGACGAGTCCCTATTCAACTCACGAGTGGGAAGCAAGACCAGAACCTGGCATCTTACATGGCTACCCTTCAAGGATAAACCGCCGACACATGATTGGGAAAATTAACTCAATCGGGTCAAATAGATACCCTGTAGCCACCCCACAAGGTCAAATTTGCTCCCTGTAGGTACAAACCACGATTCCACAGGGTCAAATATGTACCCTGTGGGCTTGTTTTGAAGCAAAACCGGGGTACATATTTGAGACACTCCTACAGTAGCCACCCCCCCCATGAATTAAAGTTAACTCACACCCACAAAAGCTGCCTGCGAACCAAGGAATATAGGGCCATACGATTACTACCAAGCCCTTCTTACGCCTCACCCGCTCGAGTAGTGATTGAGACCCTGAATAACGTTGAGAATTCCTATATTTTCCCCTATTCTCTCCACAACATTCAAAGTGGCAGGCATCATGGCTGAAGAAATTTTGACCATTAAAGAGGTCGCGGCATACTTAAAACTCGCGGAAAAAACCGCTTATAAGCTGGCAGCCGAGGGTAAGTTACCAGGCTTTAAAGTGGGTGGTAGCTGGCGCTTTAAGCAGATCGATATAGAGCGCTGGATAGAAGAGAAGAAAACCAGCAGCAAAGACCAAAATGATAAAGGGTAAGCACCGTTGAACGCAGTAGAAATAGAAGAAGCCATTAGCAACCTAGCCGAACAAGCATTTGACGAGGCGAGCTTCCCCTATGCCTTTCTGGAGGCGTTTGGCAACAAGGCAACCACCATCAAACGGCTGCAGAGTGGCGCAACCAACGCTTCTGATATTGAGGGTGGAGTATTACAACGCAGCAACATCCATATTGCAGTGTGTGCTGAGGGCGAAGTCACCGCCACGTTGAATACACTCAAAGCAAGCCCAGCAACAACCAAAGCCAAAGCCAAATTCATATTGGCAACTGATGGCATCAATCTAGAGGCGGAAGACCTAGCCTCAGGCGAAACAGTTGCTTGCGATTACAGAGACTTCCCCAACCACTTTGGCTTTTTCCTGCCATTGGCTGGTATTACCACCGTTAAGCAAATCCGTGATAACACCTTTGATATACGGGCAACCAGCCGCTTAAATCGCTTGTATGTAGAACTGCTAAGAAACAACCCCAATTGGGGTACGTCAGAACGCCGCCACGATATGAACCACTTTATGGCGCGGTTGATATTTTGTTTCTTCGCAGAAGACACCGACATTTTTGTTGGCGATCACCTGTTTACTGCCACAATCGAGCAGATGAGCGCGAAAGACTCCTCAAACACCCATGAAGTGATTAGCGAAATATTCCGCTCAATGAACACCAAAACCGCAGACCGCAAAAAAGAGAACATCCGCTCATGGGCAGATGCCTTCCCTTATGTCAACGGAGGTTTATTTTCTGGCAGCACCGAAGCACCACGTTTTACCAAAATTGCTCGCTCTTATCTTCTTCACGTTGGCAAATTAGACTGGAAGCAAATAAACCCCGACATTTTTGGCTCAATGATTCAGGCTGTGGCAGATGACGAAGAACGCGGCGCATTGGGAATGCACTACACCAGCGTTCCCAACATCTTGAAGGTATTAAACCCGCTCTTTTTGGATGTTCTGCGCGAACAGTTGGAGCAGGCAGAAGATAATCCACGAAAGCTATTAAACCTGCGTAAACGCATGTCGAACATTCGCGTGTTTGACCCCGCCTGCGGTTCGGGAAATTTCCTGGTGATTGCTTATAAGCAAATGCGAGAAATCGAGGCAAATATTAACGAGCTTCGTGGAGAGAAAGGACGACCAAGTGATATATCACTACGGAGCTTTCGCGGTATTGAGTTGCGCGACTTTCCGGCAGAAATTGCACGATTGGCTTTAATCATTGCTGAATATCAATGCGACTTATTGTATCGAGGGCAGAAACTAGCGCTTGCTGAATTTCTGCCGCTAGATACAGAAAATTGGATTACTTCTGGCAATGCTTTGGAAATTGATTGGCTATCTGTTTGCCCACCAACGGGGAAAACGGTCAAACTGGTTGGAGATGACCTTTTTAGTGCGCCCACAAATCAAGCTGAAGTGGATTTTGAAAATGAAGGTGGTGAAACGTACATTTGCGGCAATCCGCCATATTTAGGAAGCACTTGGCAATCGAAAGAGCAAAAAGCTCATTTAGAACAGATTTTTAAGGGGGAAACAAAAAGCTGGAAATCTCTGGATTATGTGGCAGGCTGGTTCATGAAAGCTGCCAATTACGGCAAGCACACAAATGCGGCAACCGCATTTGTGTCCACCAACTCCATCTGCCAAGGCCAGCAAGTGCCCATTCTCTGGCCACTTATTTTCAGAGCCGGCCATGAAATTATCTTTGCTCACACCTCCTTCAAATGGGCAAACCTCGCCAGCCACAATGCAGGCGTGACGGTGATAATTGTTGGTATAGCCGAACAAAACAAGAAGCAAAAACGATTATTTTCGATTGATGACGATGGGAACAATATTGAGAAGAAAGCAGATAATATAAATGCTTACTTGGCTGCTGCAAGCAACATCATTGTTGAAAAAATAAGCAAGCCTATCAATGGCCTCAACAACATGGACTTTGGAAGCAAGCCAGTTGATGGCGGAAACCTATTTCTCAATTTAACGGAGAAAAACGCGCTAAATGAGAGTAGTCAAGAATCAGGTATATTTATCAAGCCATATTCAAATTCAGAAGAATTCATTAATGGTAAACAGCGCTTCTGCCTTTGGATTGCTGATGATCAATTGACGGAAGCCAACTCTATTCCCGAATTATCATATAGGCTTGCGGCTGTATCAAAGATGCGAGCTAGTAGTACAAAATCTCAAACCATAGATTTGGCCTCAACCCCCCACAGATTTGGAGAAATTAGACATAGGGAAAGTGATTACACCATCGTAGTTCCGCGTGTTAGCTCTGAAAATAGAGAGTTTCTACCTGTTGGATTGGTGAGAGGCGAAACAATAATAGGTGACCGTAATTTTGCTCTTTACGATGCACCACTTTGGAATATGGCATTAATAGCTTCACGCCTGCACTGGGTTTGGATAGGTACTGTATGTGTGAGATTGGAAATGAGATTTTCTTACTCCAACACGCTTGGCTGGAACACATTTCCAGTGCCAAAACTTACCGAAAAAAACAAAGAAGATTTAACCCGATGTGCCGAAGACATTCTTCTGGCGCGTGAGGCGCACTTTCCTGCAACTATCGCAGACCTCTATGACCCTGAAAAAATGCCTGAAGACTTGCGCCATGCCCATGAGCGCAATGACGAAGTGTTGGAGCGCATTTATATTGGTCGCCGCTTTAAAAATGATACTGAGCGCCTGGAAAAACTCTTCGATCTCTATACAAAAATGACAACACCCTCGAATAAAACGAATTCCAAGAAGAAGGTATCCTGAAAATGACGGAACATAAATCCATCCCCTCTGTTTCAGTAAATTATGCCTGTAACGGCAGCTCAAAAAAATCCAATGAGCTGGGTATGCGCGTCATGCAGGAGCGAGCCTATGAAAAACGGGGCGAGCAATACCTTCTGATTAAATCACCGCCTGCGTCTGGAAAAAGCCGCGCATTGATGTTTATTGCATTGGATAAGCTGCATAACCAAAACATCAAAAAAGCCATCATCGTTGTTCCTGAAAAATCCATTGGGGCGAGCTTTAACAATGAGCCGTTAAGCCAATATGGTTTTTATTGGGATTGGGAGGTAGCCCCAAAGTGGAATTTATGCAACGCCCCCGGAGAGGATGGCGGCAAGGTAAATACTGTTAATACGTTCTTGGAGAGTGACGACAAAGTATTGGTTTGCACCCACGCCACATTCCGCTTTGCTGTTGATAAGTTTGGCATTCCCGCTTTTGATGACTGCCTAATCGCTGTCGATGAATTTCACCACGTCAGTGCAAATCCAGATAATCGCTTAGGCGCGCAATTAGGGCAATTTATTGCCCGTGACAAAGTGCATATCATCGCCATGACTGGCTCATATTTCAGAGGCGATGCTGAAGCCGTTCTTTCCCCACAAGATGAAGCCAATTTCGATACGGTCACCTATACCTACTACGAGCAGCTTAACGGCTACGAGTATTTAAAAACCTTGGATATTGGCTACTACTTTTATTCTGGTTCATACGCAGATGACATTCTCAGCGTATTAAACCCGAATGAAAAAACCATTATCCACATTCCCAACGTGAATTCCCGTGAAAGCACGAAAGACAAAATCAAGGAAGTGGAACATATCATCGAAGAGCTGGGCAACTGGCTTGGCACAGACCCAGCCACAGGCTTTCACTTGGTACAAGCAGCCGATGGGCGAACCATAAAAATTGCCGATTTGGTAGACGATGACCCAGCGAAACGCGACAAAGTATCCGCCTCGCTAAAACTGCCAGAGGCAAAAAACAACCGCGATCATGTAGACATCATCATCGCGCTTGGTATGGCGAAAGAAGGCTTTGACTGGATATGGTGCGAACATGCTTTAACCGTAGGTTATCGCTCCAGCCTCACGGAAATTATTCAGATCATTGGTCGCGCTACGCGTGATGCAAAAGGCAAAACTCATGCACGATTTACCAATCTCATTGCAGAGCCGGACGCTTCAGAAGAAGCCGTTACCGATGCGGTGAACGATACTTTAAAGGCCATTGCCGCCAGCTTGCTCATGGAGCAGGTACTTGCCCCGCGATTTAACTTCACGCCCAAGAACGCACAAAGCGCTCCAGTAGAAGGCTTTGACTATGGCGAGAACGGCTACGACCCCAACGGCAACAATGTAGGCTTCAATGAAGCTACAGGGCAATTTCAAATTGAGATTAAAGGGCTTGCCGAACCCAAAAGCCCAGATGCACAGCGTATCTGCCAGGAGGATTTAAACGAGGTAATTACCGCCTTTGTGCAGGATAAAACCGCACTGGAACGCGGCCTCTTCGATGAAGAAATGATCCCTGAAGAATTAACACAGGTTCGCATGGGTAAGATTGTTAAAGACAAATACCCAGAGCTGGATGACGAAGACCAAGAAGCCATCCGTCAACACGCTATAGCCGCCTTAAACCTTACCCAAAAAGCAAAAGAGATCGTAAATCAAGGTAATGAAACAGAACACACTGGCAGCACCGCTTTTGTAGATGGTGTAAGAAGGTTTGCAATGGATGTGCGCGACCTAGACATAGATTTAATTGACCGCATTAACCCTTTTGGCGAAGCCTACGCGATCTTGGCGAAATCCATGAGCGAGGAAAGTCTGAAACAGGTTGCCGCCGTTATCTCAGCTAAGAAAGTGACGATGACTGAGGAAGAAGCGAGAGATTTGGTTGATCGCGCTATCAAGTTCAAGAAAGAACGTGGTCGATTACCAGAACTAACATCTCCCGACCCGTGGGAAAAACGCATGGCAGAAGGCATTGCTTTCCTTTCTCGCAAAGTAGCGGAAGAGAATAATGACAGATAGCAAAGAACGAAAATCCAACAAGTCGTTGCTTGAAGAGCTGGGCGTTGATATCACCCCAGCTAAAAAAGTTACCCATACCCCGAAAGAAGAACGCATTATCGCTGGCTTTGAAGAGATACAGCGCTTTGTTGAGGAGCATGGACGTCAACCACAACATGGCGAAGGCAAAGACATTTTTGAGCGTCTATATGCCACACGTCTGGACCGCATTCGTTCACTGGATGAATGCAAGGATCTGGTAGCAGGATTAGACCATCAAGGTTTACTTACCGCGGAAAATGCTATTGCCGAGCCGGGAAATGAGTACAAAAGCGACGCGGAGCTGCTTGCCGAGCTAGGTGTAGAAGCTCCCAAAGAAAATGACGTCACTTTTCTTAAACACGTTAAGCCTCGCGCAGAGGTACGAGCTGCTTCAGACGTTATTGGACAGCGTAAACCTTGTGAAGATTTTGAGAAATTTAAGCCCATGTTTGATTCCATCCAAGCAGATATTAAAGCTGGCAGGAGAAAGACCATACCCTTTGCCAAAGATGGGACTATCGAGGAGGGAAACCTTTTTATCGTATCTGGTCAAAAAGCATATATTGCCGAAGTCGGAGAGGCGTTCACAGGTACAGATGGACGCAATGAATATAGGCTTAGAGTGATCTTTGATAATGGGGTAGAAAGCAATCAGCTCATGCATTCACTTCAGAAGCGCTTATGGGAAGATGAGGCCGGCAGGCGTATCACTGATACAAGTATGGGGCCGCTGTTTGATAGTATTTCAGACGAAGAGGATACTTCCAGTGGAACTATTTATGTGCTTCGCAGCAAGTCAGACCACCCGATCATATCTGAAAGGCGAAACCTGATTCACAAGATAGGTGTAACCGGTGGCAGTGTGAAGACGCGAATCGCCAATGCCAAACTAGATCCAACCTTCTTGATGGCTGACGTGGAAGTTGTCGCAACTTATGAGCTGTACAATATCAGCCGAACAAAACTTGAAAACATACTTCATCGCTTTTTCGAGCCTGCGAAGCTCGACATTCAGATCAAAGACCGATTTGGCAAACCCGTGATACCTAGAGAATGGTTTTTAGTACCGCTGTTTATCGTCGATGAGGTAGTTGAGAAGATTAAAGATGGAAGCATTGGCGAGTATCGCTATGATGCGAAGGGCGCAAAGTTAGTGTCAGCGTGAAGCATGACTATCGCAGCGCAATTGATAGTAATGGCATTGGAAGCAAGGAAAAGACTTTAAATATTCGCAGGAGTTTAAAGAACAGACGCTTCAATACGAATTAGTATGTGGTTATTGATAAATTGTTATCTAATCTCGTTTTCCTTGCTAGAAAGGAAGCTAAACATAGCTCATGAGCTAGTCGCTGCCAGAACATCTAGCAAGCAAGTCCAAGCATCTCGCTAGACAAGCGGAAATGGCATGTGTACAGCGGTCTTCGAAGTATCCTCAAAATGAGGCTCGGGAGTGTCAAGTGAACGGGTGGAGGAGAAATACATGTTTTACTTATTCATTAACGACGCATTTTTTTACTTACCTATCAGTCTTTTCATTTATGCCATAGTGAATGAAATAGCCAAGAGAACCGTTGGCAAGAATGTGGAAGTCAGTGGCGCACGGCATACCATTGCTATCGTGAGTGTTGCGCTACTTTCTTCAGGCTCAGCATGGGGACTGGCTGCATTTCTTGGTGATTCAAATCTACTGCCACAAAGCGAAGCACAGAATCCCCTCATCATTGGCGGATTGCCTTTAGTCTACTCAGCAGTGAGCACCTATATCACTCGAGTGTTTCCAATTCGAGCCACACCCTCTCACACCGCTGAAACCTCACTGGGGAAGCCAAATAAGACAGCTACCCATAAACAGGTACAATTTCTAGTATCGAGCTTAGCAATCGCATTAGTTTTGGCACTATATTACATCTATTCAACTAAGCAACCTGCAAACTATGATGAATGCGTCATACAAAATACACCCGCAGCGCAAACCCAGGCTGCCGTTTCTGCCATCAGAATTTCATGCAGAAATCTATTCCCACGATTCACCTCTCAAGAGGCCAGAGAACTCTTTCGCGACGCTAACCCACCAACTAGAAATTGAGCAATAATTTGGGGAAACATAGGAGTAGCTCGGAGTAAAAAAACGACACGAGAAAGAAGTATCCAATCGATTACCGCTATGATCCAATATGAAGCCTACTCAGACACTCGTTCCCAACTATGCCTAATAGCCAAAAGCTAGGCGCTTCAATTTGCAGGAGCTTGTTACGAGCTCGTAGACTGCTCGTAACTCATTTAACACGCTTCATGTACAATCAGCTCCCTATTTT
>JAGRJA010000216.1 GCA_020443005.1 Pseudomonadales bacterium | reverse complement strand
CTCCTGGCTGTTTGCGCCCAAAGCGGGCAACTCGAATTTCAAGGGCTTTGGATAAACCAGAATACGAAAATCAAGGTTCACATAACTCCAGCTGCGTAAGATCCCCAGAGGATAAACCGTTTCAATTCTTAACCGGCCAGGCGAAAAATAGCCTCTTTTGTTGACCCGCACCTTGCAAACCACTTTCTTTTTTTCACCCGGCTCCAGATCAAGAACGGTTTTATAGTCATCATCCCAGCACAAGGTAATACTGTGATAAGACCGCTGATTGAGCGCTGAAACCATAATCCTGCACTCGGCGAGATTGCCCGAAAAAACCGGCGGACAATCAAGCCGCCCCAGAACAAGACCGGATAAATTATTAAAGGTATGCAGAATGGTAATAACAAAAAGTGACAACAGTAGAAAACACATGGCAAAGGCAAGATTATTTTCATAGTTAGTCGCGGCAATCCAGAGAATGGCAACGCAAAGAATATAGGCAAAAGACAGCGCGACCGGAAAAATAAAAACATTTTTCTGGTTGAGTCTGATTGTCTCTGCAGGTGGAATACGCTTGTCGAGCCATTCGCGATAACGAAGTTCGATAAAACGCCCTAACGCACCTTTGCCAGACAGTGCCATGTACTACCCCAGTACATCGACATGGTTAAGAACAAATTCCGCTGCAGAATAATCATGTGTTTTATTGCTTTCCTGTAAACCCATCAGACGATGACCCGCCACTGAGGGGAAAACCGCCTGTACATCTTCAGGCACCACAAACTCCCTGCCTTCCAGATAGGCCCATGACTTCGAAGCCTTGACCAGGGCCAAAGCGCCTCTGGGCGAAAGACCGAGCATGAAGCGCCCCTCGAAACGGGTGTACTGCACCAGTCTTTCGATGTAATCGAGAAGATTGTCTGTCATTTTAACCTTGTCAATTTCAAGCTGCGCTGTATGCAGCTGCTCTTTTGTACATACACAGGGTAGCCCGGCAATTTGCTCTCTCGGGTTTTGCCCCTTGTACAAAAGCCTTTCGGCAGCGGGTTCGGGATAGCCCAGCTCAATGCGCATCAAAAAACGATCAAGCTGGGATTCGGGAAGATTATAGGTGCCGGATTGATGAACAGGATTTTGCGTGGCAATTACAAAAAAGGGCTCCGGCAATTTTCTCGTTGCACCATCAACGGTAACCTGCTGTTCTTCCATTGCCTCCAGCAACGCACTCTGGGTTTTCGGCGAGCTGCGATTAATCTCATCGGCCAGAAGCACCTGGGTGAAGACAGGCCCTTCATGAAACACAAAACTGCTGTTGGACTGATCAAAGACCGATGCCCCGATAATGTCGGCAGGCAACATGTCACTGGTGAATTGCACGCGCTGATAATGCAAACCCAGCACCTTGGCAAGGGCGAGTGCGAGCGTTGTCTTACCCATGCCCGGCAAATCCTCGATCAGCAAATGCCCACGGGCAAGCAGACAAGCCATTGCCAGCCTGACCTGATGTTCCTTGCCCAGCAGAACCGTTCCGATAGTTTTAATGGTTTTTTGTAATTCGTCCCGCATTCCAAGCCCCCAAACCATCAACAGCGATAGTTACAACAATTCCACAGGCACTCCATGATTCTAGAGCGCCGCAATACCCCGAAGCATATCTTTTTTAAGGTCTTCTACATCCTCAAGCCCGACCGACACCCTGATCAGGTTATCGGAAATGCCTGCCGCATCCCGCTCTTCCTGTGATATACGACTATGCGTTGTTGTTGCAGGATGAACAATCGTACTTTTTGCATCACCGAGATTAGCCGTCAGCGAAACAATTCTTGTCGCATCAATGAAACGCCACGCAGCATCCTTTCCACCTTTCACCCGGAATGACAAAACACCGCCAAATGCACTTTGCTGTTGCCGGGCAAGCAGGTGCTGCGGGTGAGACTCAAGACCGGCATAAAATACCTTTTTGATCAGGGGCTGTTCCTCGAGAAACCGTGCCAGCGTCAGCGCGTTGGAAGAATGGGCATTCATTCGTAAACGCAAGGTTTCAAGGCCTTTCAGGAACACCCAGGCATTAAACGGACTCATCGTTGGCCCCGCGGTTCTCAGGAAAACAACCAGGTCTTCCATCAAGGCTTTTGAACCAAGAGCAACACCACCAACACAGCGCCCCTGCCCATCAATGTATTTGGTCGCTGAATGAATGACGATGTCGGCACCAAAGCGAAAAGGTAGTTGAAGTGCTGGGGTACAGAAACAATTATCGATCACCAATAAGGCCTGATGCTTGTGTGCAATCGCGGACAGGGCCCGAATATCAACCAGTTCACACAATGGGTTTGATGGCGTCTCGGCAAAGAGCAGGCGCGTATTGCTTTTCATCGCTTGCTCCCACGCATTGAGATCAGAAAGATCAACATAGGAAATCTCTACACCGAACTTCTGCATATAACGGTTAAACAACGCAACCGTTGTGCCGAATACACTTTTTGAACAAACAACATGATCACCCGATTTCAGATGTGCCATACAGGTCGTCAGTATTGCGGCCATACCCGAAGAAGTCGCTACAGCGGCTTCAGCACCTTCAAGGGCAGCGATTCTTTCTTCAAATGTTCTCACTGTCGGGTTGGTATAGCGCGAATAGACATTGCCCGGCTGCTCTCCTGAAAACCGGGCGGCAGCATCTGCGGCACTGGCAAAGACATAGCTTGAAGTGGTAAAAATCGGCTCGCTGTGTTCCCCTTCCAAAGTACGACGCTGACCAGAGCGCACCGATCTCGTATCGATTTCACTATCACTGTAGTCATTGTTACCGGGTTCGTAAGCCACTGTCCTCTCCGTCTTTAACCTGCATTGTTATTACTGACAAAAGTACCGCTGTTATCCGCACTTGCGCCATCACGCAGCGCCTTGGCAGAATCATTGCGCTTCTGGTCAAGCTTGCGAAGATAGGCTTCATCGACATCGCCTGTTATATAGTGACCATTGAAAACCGAGCACTCAAATTCTTCTATATGACTGAAGTCGCCCCGGGTGCTCTCGACCAGATCATCGAGATCCTGGTAAACCAGCCAGTCAGCACCGATTTCCCGACAAATCTCTTCTTCAGTGAGGTTATGCGCGACAAATTCTTCGGGCGATGGCATATCGATACCATAGACATTGGGGTGCTTGACGGGTGGCGCTGCTGAAGCAAAGTAGACTTTCCTGGCTCCCGCATCCCTTGCCATCTGGATAATCTGTTTACAGGTTGTGCCACGCACAATCGAGTCATCGACCAGAAGCACATTTTTGCCCCGGAACTCCAGGTCGATCGCATTGAGTTTCTGACGAACCGATTTCTTTCTCTCGGTCTGACCCGGCATGATAAATGTGCGACCAATGTAACGGTTTTTCATCAGGCCCTCACGAAACTTGACATTCATATTATGCGCAAGAATCTGGCCAGCTACGCGACTGGTATCCGGTACCGGTATGACAACATCAATGTCATGATCGGGTCGTAATTTCAATATTTTTTCAGCCAGTTTTTCGCCCATTCTCAAACGCGCCTTGTAAACCAGTACGCCATCAATAATGGAATCCGGCCGCGCAAAATAAACATGTTCGAAAATACAGGGTACAAGCCTTGGATTTGTCGCACATTGCTGTGAATGAAAGGTTCCGTCTTCCTCGATATAAATGGCCTCTCCAGGGGCAACATCCCGAATCACACGAAAACCCTGTACATCAAGGGCAACACTTTCCGAGGCAACCATATACTCCTTGCCATTTTCAGACTCCCTGACACCAAAAATCAGTGGCCGAATACCATGAGGATCACGAAATGCCACGATGCCATAATTGGCAATCATCGCTGTGACTGCATAAGCCCCGGAACAGTGGTCATGAACACCTTTCACCGCTGCAAAAATATCTTCCGGCTCTGGCACAAGCTTGCCTCTTTTTTGCAGTTCCAGCGCAAATACATTAAGCAGGATTTCAGAGTCGGAGTCTGTGTTGACATGTCTCAAGCCGGTTTTGAAAAGCTCGTCCATTAACAGCTCGCTGTTGGTCAGGTTTCCATTATGCGCAAGACTGATGCCATAGGGCGAATTAACATAAAAGGGTTGCGCCAAAGCAGGGCTTGAACTGCCCGCCGTTGGGTAACGCACATGACCGATACCCATATTGCCTTTAAGGCGTTGCATGTGGGTAAAACTGAATACATCCTTGACCAGACCATTTCCTTTTTGCTGGAAGACCCTGCCATCATCACAGGTGGCGATGCCTGCAGCATCCTGCCCACGGTGCTGGAGCATTGTTAATGCATCATACAACCAGGTGTTCACCCGGCTTTTTCCGACAATTCCTACAACACCACACATAAAACACCCGTCAAAAATACAGTCACAAAGATTTTTCCGCTGTTACAACATACTGCTGCCAAAGTCGACCCAGTTCATTGGTAATCTGGTGAAACCAGCCTTCAAATTTCTGGAACTCCGGAACAAGTATCGACGCCTGCCACCACGGATCCTGATCAACCGGAACAAGCTTCGGCATCCAGACAACAAGCACCAGTATCAGCACAAAAGCTCTGGCCAGACCAAATACCATACCCAAGGTGCGATCTGTACCTGACAAGCCCGTCATTTTCACCAGCTCGCCAATCAGAAAAACAATCATTGCACCTACCAGCCAGGTAGCAATAAACAACAAACTGAAAGCAGATATCTGCCTCAACGATGGCGTTTGAATATACTGGCTTATTTGAACCGCCAGCTTATCATCCAGAACGAAGGCAATCACCAGCGCTGAAACCAGCACCAGCAGGGACAGCGCTTCTTTTACAAACCCGCGGGCAAGGCCTATCAGCGCAGAGACAGAAAAAACCCCGACAATCGTCCAGTCAGCCCAGTTCATCTATTCTCCGCAAAATGATTTCCTCCGGCCAATCAGTCGGGTTTGAACTCGACAACAAGTGACTTTACTTTATACTGCTTGTCAATCACCGCCTTTATTTTTTCCGCCTTGGTCTTTTGCAGTTTTGGCCCGATAAAAACCCGTGTCAATGATTTACCCTTGATTTCCGCTGTACGGGTGAATGCAGGATAACCCTGCACCTGAAGCTGTTTTTTCAGTTTGTTCGCCGCTTCAGCATCACTGTAGCTGATCACCTGTACAACCCAACTCACCGGCGTGCCATTAGCGGCCAACACCGGTTTTTCGGTTGTCTTAACCTGCGTATTCACATTCACAGCATCATCAGGCGTTTTCACAGCCCGACCTGTCTCTCCCGTATTTTCATGGGGTATCGCTGATGGTTCAGGTGACAACACGCCGGTTTGATCAGCCTTTATCGTGGAAGAGGGGGTTTCCTGCAACTGATACATCTCTTGCAAAGGGATATCTGTCGGTATGTCTGCTACCGGTTGGGGGTCGGCTACAACTATCGGGTCAAAATCGGGTACGGCTGGAATCGCCTGAATAACTTCAATTTTGTTATCAGGCGGCTCATTGAAAAAAAGCGGGAGCACAAGGCTCAGCAAGGCAATCAAAACCAGCGCACCAATAAGCCTTTGTTTTAGAGGTTTATCCATTTTTTTCCCGTCAGATAGATTCGGTTTCCAGAAACTCCAGCGCCTCTGATACTGTGTAAAACGAGCCAAAAACCACAATCAGGTCATCAGCCAACGATGAATTTATAGCGGATTCTAAAGCCAGAGGTATAGTATCAAAAGTCTGCAGCTCTGCCCTATTCTCTTTTCCCGAACAAAGACATTTCTGCAGTGTTCTGGACATAACAGTGACATCACAGCTTCGGGTTGATTTGACCGGCGCAAGATACCAGTGCGCCCGATTAGCAATATTGGCAAACTGGCTGAAAATAGTCTGATGATCCTTATCAGCCAAAACAGAGACAACAAACCGGAATTTTCCGGTCAAGGCTTCCTTTCCAAGGTTTTCAATCAGGCAGGCAACAGATGCCTGATTATGAGCGACATCCAGAATTACCTTCCTGCCTGCCACAGTTTTTCGCTGATAACGCCCGGGAAGTCGCTTATTATGAAGCGCAGCTCCCCATGCTTCCGACACACGAAAACCCAGACAGCACATCGCCTGAATTGCACAGGCTGCATTTGCAGGCGACATCCCCAGAGAAGGCAAAACCAGTGACTTGAGCGCTTCTCCTTTACAGGCTCCCTGCCACTGCAAGCATTGAGATGTCGCTGCCTTTTCATTTACCTCATGCAAAGGATCGCAGCTAAAATCCTCACCAAAAACGCATAACGCATTACCCTCTTCACGATAAAACCGGAACACCGCCGGCAAGTCGCTCTCGCCGTAAAGGCAATTTGCCGTCTTGCGGTAAATGCCGATTTTCTCCTTCGCTATGCTTTCACGGTCATTTCCCAGCCAGCTTTCATGATCCACAGAGACATTCGTGACAATTGCTACATCGGCATCGATAATATTGACTGCATCAAGCCGCCCGCCAAGCCCTACTTCCAGAACCTGAAAATCAACTTTTGCCTGTTTAAAAATCAGCAAGGCCGCCAAAGTACCAAATTCGAAATAAGTCAGGCTTGTGCCGGCTCGTGCTTCGTCTACCCGTTCGAAGGCCTCCACCAACACAGCGTCATCCACAGGTTTGCCATTCAGCCTGACCCGTTCGTTGTAATGGCGCAAATGAGGTGATGTATAGCTGCCGACGCGCTGGTTTTCAGACAACAACAAGGTTTCCAGTGCAAGCACGGTAGAGCCTTTACCGTTAGTACCACCGACGGTGAGGGTTTTGGCACAAGGGTCTAAAAGTGCCAGTCTGCCAGCAACCTCTTTGACTCTATCCAGCCCAAGATCAATTTCGGAGGGATGCAATTGCTCCTGCCATGCCAGCCATTCAGCGAGAGAGCGGGGCTTTTTCTCCAAGGCTTCAGGCATTACCAGAATTATTCGGCAATCGATTGTTGCCAGCAGAGTTTTGACAGTATGGACGAAAGCCGGTCACGCATTTCACTGCGAGGAACAATCATGTCGATCGCACCATGCTCCAACAGAAATTCACTTCTTTGAAAACCTTTCGGCAAGGTCTGCCGGATTGTCTGTTCAATGATACCCGGGCCTGCAAAGCCGGCTCTTGCTTCTGGTTCGGCGACATTAATGTCGCCTAAAAGCGCGAGGCTGGCAGATACGCCCCCATAGACTGGGTCTGTCATCACTGAAATATAGGGAACACCTTTTTGCTTCATGCGTTCAAGCACTGCACTGGTCTTGGCCATTTGCATCAATGAAATCAGTGCCTCCTGCATACGGGCTCCACCGGTTGCAGAAAAGCAAACCAGCGGCATGTTTTTCTCCAGTGCAAGCTGGGCAGCGCGTGTAAATTTCTCCCCGACTGCATAACCCATCGAGCCGCCGTGAAAAGCAAATTCAAAGGCACAAACAACGACAGGCAAGCCATTCAATTGACCGGACATGG
>JAGRJA010000215.1 GCA_020443005.1 Pseudomonadales bacterium | reverse complement strand
GTCATCGGCTCCAATATCTTCAATATATTACTGGTAATAGCAACGCCGGCCATTATTGCACCCATGCGCCTTGACCCGCTGGTCTTCAGCCGGGATTACCTGGCAATGTTGTTTCTGACCCTGGCACTGGCGGTGCTTCTGCTGACAAAGTACCTGTGGGGCATCAAAAATAACCGGCCGGCCAAACTGGGGCTCACAGCAGGTTTATTAATGGCCTTCTACTATATTGCCTATATCATCGCTCTCATGCCCTGAAACCAATGCATCAGATTTTTTCATTCACAGGTAACAACAGAAAGCCGCTCAGGCTATAATTCCGGCTGATTATCGGGAAACAATGGTAATGACAAGCACTGAGAAATTTATTGAGTCCGGTTTGCGCACTGTAAGGCTCGAAGCGGAATGCATCCTCGATCTCGAAAAGTCGATAGACTCAAACTTCGAAAATGCGTGCAAAACGCTTCTGGAATGCAAAGGACGCATTATTGTGACCGGCATGGGGAAATCCGGTCACATTGGCAAAAAAATTGCTGCCACTCTGGCGAGCACAGGCAGCCCTGCTTTTTTTGTTCATCCCGGTGAGGCCAGTCACGGCGACATGGGTATGATTACCGGTGACGATGTTGTAGTTGCCCTGTCCAATTCAGGAACAACTGCCGAAGTGGTGACATTAATCCCGCTCATCAAACGGCTCTCGATCCCCCTGATCACCCTGACTGGCGACCCGATGTCCACACTGGCCGTAATGGCTGACACCAACCTCCATGTCGGCGTCAAAACCGAGGCCTGCCCACTGGACCTGGCGCCTACCTCCAGCACAACAGCCTCTCTGGTGATGGGAGATGCACTTGCCATCGCTCTGCTTGAAGCGCGGGGGTTTACGGCGGAAGATTTTGCCTTTTCACACCCTGGCGGCGCACTGGGCCGAAAATTGCTGCTCAAAGTCTCTGACATCATGCATGCCGGACATGCCATCCCCTCCGTATCACCTGATACCACTCTGGCCAATGCGCTGGTGGAAATCACGGAAAAAGGCCTGGGCATGACTACCGTGATTGACGACGGCAAACTCCTGGGTGTATTCACTGACGGCGACCTCAGACGCACACTTAACTCCGGCGACAACATTCTTCAAAAACCGATCAGTCAATTCATGGCATCAACATGTAAAACAATAGAAAGCAATCTGCTTGCGGCCGAAGCTCTTTGCATTATGGAGGAGAAAAGCATCACCTCCCTGGTTGTGGTCGACCAGCACAAAAAATGCATCGGTATCGTTCATTTGCACGATATCCTGAAAGCCGGGGTCGCCTGAACTGCAAAAGGAAATCATTATGGAAAAAATCGTTCAAATGGCCATTCCGATCAAGCTTCTGCTGCTCGATGTTGACGGCGTGCTCACCGATGGCAAATTGTATTTTTCCGAACAGGGTGACGAAATCAAGGCCTTCAATATACTGGATGGTCTGGGCATCAAACTTTTACAACAAAACGGCATCAAGGTCGGCATCATCACCGGAAGAAACACTCGACTGCTTGAAAGAAGAGCTGAAAATCTCGGAATAAGCCTGGTCGTTCAGGGCCGGGAGGATAAACGGGAAGCCATGATGGAAATTCTGACAGAGCTGTCCATCGACATGGATGAAGTTGCCTACATGGGAGACGATCTGCCTGACCTGCCTGCCATTCTCGCAGCAGGGCTCGGAATGACCGTTGACAATGCACACCCGCTCGTCAAGGAAAAGGCCAGCTGGGTCAGCAGCAAAAAGGGTGGAGAAGGTGCCGTCAGGGAGGCATGCGACTTTCTCCTTGATGCACAGGGAAAACTTGAACTTACCCTAAAACCTTACCTCTACTGAAAGATAGCCGGCTAACCCATAAAGGCGCGCGCAAACCCATGTCATCCAGGTTGATATTTTTTCTCACACTCCTTCTCGCCGCCGTCGTGAGCTTGCTGGTCAACAACAACCGGAAACTTCCACAACAGACAACCCAGAGCACCAATCAATACCCCGAATATATTGCTGTTGAACCGGTCACTGTTCAATTCAATGATCAGGGACTGATCAATCACAATTTTCGCGGCAGACTGTTTACCCATTACCTCGAAAGCGCGACAACCGAAGTGCTTGAACCAGAGCTTGTGATCTACAGGGATGCTGACGAACCCTGGCATCTGAGAGCCAACAAAGGCAGCATCCTCGAAAATGGTGAAACGGTTTTACTCAATGGAGATGTGCAATTATGGCAAACCCGGAGTGATATCAGACAAACCGAACTTGCCACAGAAATGCTGATACTTAAACCACAGGACAAATACGCTGAAACGGATAAACCTGTTATGATAAAAACGCTGTCCAGCCAGACACAGGCAACAGGCATGAAAACATGGCTGGACAAGGAGTACATTGAACTTGTATCTGGGGTTTCGGGGCACCATGAATTTTAGCAGGCAACTCATTTTAATTTCAGTGTTCCTGAGTGTGTTTTCATCCGCCGTACTTGCTCTGGGCACAACCCATTCGATCCAGATCAAGGCAGATCATGCCGAACTCGACGAAAAATCCGGCATCACTACCTACAGTGGCGATGTTGAGCTTGACCAGGGTCAACTCAGTATCAAGGCCGATAAAGTGGTTATCAAAACCAGCAATCATCAAGTCACTGAAGTTATCGCTACCGGGAAGCCAGCCAGCTATATCGACAAGGACAATGGAAACCCTTTGCTGGCAAAAAGCAGGACCATCCGCTACCAGCTATCTGAAGACATCATCCAGTTAATTGACGACGCCTCACTCGAACAGGGTGGCAGCACAATTACCGGGGACCACATTGACTACGACCTCAAGTCGCGCAAGGTCAAGGCACGCGGCGATACAAGTAATGGCAGCAAAAACACCCGGGTCAATGTCATTATTCCTGTTAAAAAAGACAATGATGCCAATCAATGAGCGATACCACATCCACCCTTAAGGTTCGACACCTGGCCAAAAGTTACAAGAAAAGACAGATTATCAGCGATGTATCCCTGACCGTTTCCAGTGGAGAGGTCGTCAGTCTGCTTGGACCAAACGGCGCTGGCAAAACCACCTGTTTCTACATGATTGTTGGCCTGATCAATGCGGATAATGGCAGCGTCATGATCGATGATACTGATATCAGCAAACTGCCGATGCATGGCAGGGCCCGGTTGGGTATCGGTTATCTGCCTCAAGAGGCTTCTGTATTCAAAAAAATGTCTGTTGGCGACAATATTATGGCCGTTCTTGAAACCAGAAGTGATCTTGACCGGCCTGCCCGTCGTCTGCGACGCAACGAGTTACTGGAGGAGTTTCATATCGGCCATTTGCGAAAAACACTGGGGATGAGTTTATCCGGTGGCGAACGCAGACGGGTAGAAATTGCTCGCGCACTGGCTTCCGAACCCAAGTTCATTCTACTGGATGAGCCGTTTGCCGGTGTCGATCCTATTTCAGTCAAGGATATCAAACAGATTATTCGCCACCTGAAAGACAGAAATATCGGCGTGTTGATTACCGACCACAATGTTCGCGAAACACTCGATATTTGCGAAAAAGCCTACATCGTTGGTGAAGGCAAAATCATCGCCCAGGGAACGCCAGCCGAAATACTGAACAATCAGCGGGTCAGGGAGCTTTATCTGGGAGAGGAATTTACCCTCTAGCTGCAATCTCGCAAAAAAGGCATGAAACTTGCTTAATCTCATTGCCTGCCCACCTGCACTCGCCTAAAATGAACGACTCAGGAATCTCTCGCTGTGTATTATTATTCCGATGAAACAGACACTACAGTTCAAACTGGGTCAACAGTTAACAATGACCCCGCAATTGCAACAGGCTATCCGCTTGCTGCAACTATCCACACTCGAACTCCAACAGGAAATCCAGCAAATTCTTGACACAAACCCCATGCTTGAAATCGTTGAAGAGTTTTCAAGCACAGCAAGTCAGGAAACAGAGAAAAACACTGACGAAACCAGCGTCAGCGACCAACTCAACGATGAACATATTCCAGACGAACTGGCTGTCGATTCTGACTGGGAAGATATTTACGAGCCCGGTCACAGCGGTGAAGGCAATAGTACCGAAGCCGGTTTTAGCGAAAACCGCAACGATAACCGAAATGCCACTACGGAAACCTTGCAGGACTATCTGCTCTGGCAACTCAATCTGACCCCGATGACCAATAATGACAGATTAATCGCGGAATCCATTATCGATGCCATCGATCCAAGCGGCATGCTGAACCAGAGCGCCGAAGACCTTCATCAGGGCCTGGCCAAACAATGGCCTGAAGAAGACCCGCTCGAACTCGACGAAGTGCTGGCCGTGCTACATCGTATACAACAGTTTGACCCGCCTGGGGTCGCCAGCCATGACCTGCGCGAATGTCTGCTGATCCAGCTGAACCAGTTACACCCCGATACACCCTGGCTTCTCGACGCCAAACTGGTCGTCAGTGAATATCTCGACCTGCTTGCCAACAGGGATTTCAACCAGCTGATGCGAAAAGCCGAAATCCGGCAAAACACCCTGATCAAGGTAATAGAGCTGATTCAGAGCCTCAACCCCTACCCCGGCACCAGTATTGAAACCAGCAACACTGAATACATCACGCCCGATGCCTATGTCTTTCGAAAAAAAGGTCGCTGGGTCGTCCGGCTTAATCAGGATGTTTCACCCAATATCCGCATCAACGAACTCTATGCATCCATGATCAAGCGGGCAGACAACAGCCGGGACAACACCTTTCTGAAAAACAATTTGCAAGAAGCCCGCTGGTTCCTGAAAAGCCTGGAAAGTCGCAACGAAACCATTTACAAGGTCGCCTGCGCCATTATTGACGAACAACAGGGTTTTCTGGATTACGGCCCCGAGGCAATGAAACCCATGGTACTTCACGACATTGCCGAAAGAGTCGAGATGCATGAATCAACCATCTCAAGGGTTACCAACCAGAAATACATTCATACACCCAGAGGTATTTTTGAACTGAAATTCTTTTTTTCCAGCCATGTCAGCACATCGGGCGGTGGTGAATGCTCATCAACCGCAATCAGGGCCTTGATAAAAAAAATGATCAGCAACGAACCTGAAAAAAAACCACTGAGCGACAATAAAATTGCCCAGCTTCTTGAAAAGGAAGGTATCAATGTGGCCCGCCGCACCATTGCAAAATACCGTGAATCAATGAACATCCCACCCTCCAACGAACGCAAACAACTGTGCAAGTGAGCCTGTGCACGCTCCAAGCTGATGATAAAAAACGAAAAAAAATTTAGTTAATTTACAGCAAATAAAATTGTTGATTCCTGCTGCCGCTGTCGTATAGTAATAGGTATGTGGTTTGGTTTTAGCGTCCTGAAAAAATACACTCACCTGTCCTCAGGGTGCCCTGTATTAAGTAGCGACTGTACACTTTTATGCAGCCATTCATCTTCTGCATAAAGCTGTTGCCAGCCAATTGGCTGGTGAACATATCGGGCATTCCTCTTACCTGATGTTCTTGTGAAAAATCCGGTATGAAGTCTGCATCCGATGTCATATAAACGACAAAAGAGGAAGCAAATATGCAAATCAACATTAGCGGTCACCATGTCGATATTTCCCCTTCCCTGCGCGATTATGTCACCAACAAACTCGACAGGTTGAACAGACATCACGATCACATCACCAACACGGATGTCACACTGATTGTTGACAAACTCGAGCAAAAAGCCGAGGCAACCGTTCATGTCAGTGGTGCTGATTTATTTGCAAACTCCGTTTCAACCGATATGTACGCCGCTATTGACAGCCTCACAGACAAGCTGGATCGCCAGCTGATAAAATACAAAGAGAAATTACGCAACCATCGATAGGTATTATGCTTTTACAATCGATCCTCAGCCCGGAACGCACCTTTTGGGGTGCGTCCGGCACCAGTAAAAAACGCGCATTGCTCGAAGCATCTCGGCTTCTTGCTGAAACAATCCCCCAACTGACCGAAGACCAGATTTTCGATGCAATCATCAATCGCGAAAAACTGGGCAGCACCGCTTTGGGTAACGGCATTGCAATTCCTCACTGCCGAATTGAAAACTGTGCCAAAACGATTGGTGCGCTCCTGAAGCTGGATACTGCTACCGATTTTGAATCGCCCGACGACAAGCCGGTCGACTTGCTGTTTATCCTGCTGGTTCCTGTTGAAAGCACCGATACACACCTCGAAACCCTGGCCATGCTTGCCGGTTTATTCCAGAATGAAGAGTTTTGTGCCGCATTAAGGCGCTCGACAAACAGTGAAAACCTGTATCAACTTGCTGTTAACACCGCCGAAAAACTTGCAGCCTGAAAAAACACCTGCCGCCCTTAACACCACGCCGGTTTCAACGAATACAGAAAAAACAGCAACTTCCCTGTTTCAGATACCCGCCATCGCTTCTGCGACCAGACGAAAGGACTTCTTTCTCGCTTCGAAGTCATAGGTCATTGTTTGAATCAATAATTCATCAACAGCAGCTCTCTTCGCGATAGCAATCAACTGCTCCCTCACCTGCTCCGGGGAACCGACAACAGTTGCATCCCGTTTTTGTTGAAGCTGTTTCTCCTGGTTGGCTGTGAACGGCTTGGCCAACACCGATTCGACAGAACGATATGGCGGGTCAAGGCCCTGAAAAACCTCCAGCCACCACTGATCTCTGGAAAGCAGCAGCTTTTGAGCCTCTTCTTCAGTATCGGCACAAACGACAAACACACACACATTAGCCACCGGCTTGGAATACAAACCCGAGGGTTTGAAATTCTCACGGTAATTAGCCAGAACCTGATCATAGATATACGGGTTAATGAAATGGGCGAAAGAAACGGCAAGACCATGTTGGGCAGCATAAACAGCGCTGGTTTCACCTGACCCCAGCATCCAGAGTTGCGGCGTATTCTCGATCTGAGGCGTTGCCTTGACATTCACCCATTCGGGGTTTGACGGTTCGCCATCACCCAGAAAAGCTTTCAGATCATGCACCTTGGTTGAGATTGCCTCCTGCCCCATCGGAGAGCCATACAGAATGGCCTGATGCGTTGGACCGTCTGCCCCCGTTGTGCGACCAATTCCCAGATCGATTCTTCCCGGGAAAAAAGTCTCCAGCATGCGAAATTGTTCTGCAACCACATAGGGGCTGAAATTACTGAGAAGAATACCACCAGCACCCACCCTGAGCGTCCTGGTTTCTGCAGCAAGACGGCAGGCAACCAGTTCAGGTGCCGCTGAGGTGAAGCTCACTGTTCCATGAAACTGGGCCGTCCAGTAACGCTGATAACCCCAGTTTTCTGCCAGCTGGGCCAGAACTATCGCCTCGTTAACAGGGTCTGCAGGGCACCCGTTTTCACGAATTGGCAGCTGGTCAAGAATACCCAGTTTAATCATGCTCAATCTCCGGGGGTGTCATGTAGGGCCATCCTGAATCGGCTCAACCAGCAATAAAACATCATTCCTTGTATGCCTGAATCGATGTTTTCACGATTTTGTCTGCCTCATGCTTGTTGGCATAGCCCAGAATTTCGATCTTCTTTTGACCTTTGTAGTTTGCAAACCAGGTTGAGACAATATCCGTCGCTCCGGGAAATTTCTTGTCCAACTCTTCAAGCGAATCCACTTTAGCCAGCGGTGTACCCGACTGAATGGCAATCAGCTTATCGTCCTGCTCTCCTTTATCCAGAAGACGCAAAACGCCAATGATTTTCACCGGGATCACACTGCCACGAGGAACGGCGGGGCCAAGAACGATAACATCAAGAGGGTCTCCATCTCCTCCAAGCTCATGGGGCAGCAGACTGCGCGGGACAAAGCCATAATTCCCCGGATACCCCAGATACTTGACGACGCGGGGAACCCCCTCCTTGAATTCCCACTTGAGCTCCCCCGTCATTTTATCAACTTCCCACTTGGCGTTGGTGCCGGCAGGAATCTCCACAACCACATTGATACTGCCATCACTGTTTTCAGGCAGATAATCTCTCAACAGATCCTTATCACCCTTCAGGGTATAAGGGTCTACCCATTCAAGATTGGGTGCTACAGTTACGGCCTCGTCGTGTGCAATAACAGCATAAGCCATTGGTACAGCAAGAAAAAAAACAAAAACAGCAGAGAAAAGCATTTTTAAAGCATGTTTCATGAACAGCACTCCTTCAGGCTTGGCGACAGCATATCATCCCACTGTTTTGTTAAGAAATGATGAATAAGGCCAGGCAGATGAAAGGATCACCAGAATAAAAAACGGGTATTTCGACGATACGCACACTAAACCTCACAATGCGCAACCTGAAATACCCGCCACCCGGGCAAGCAACACTCCCTTCAGCCCTGTTACATATACATAAAAATCAACTCATAAATAACAACGGGCCTGTCCTGACCGACCACATTGATGTGTTGCTCCATTGTAACCTGTGTACCCTTCGGGCTTGCCTCTACCGATTTAACACGGCTACGCGCATGAATTTTACTGCCAACCGGCACAGCACCCGTAAAACGCAGTTTGTTGGAACCATAATTCAACATGTTATTGAAACCAACAACTTCCCAATCGGGCGCCACGGTCAATTTGGGCAAGAGTACAAGCGTTAAAAAACCGTGGGCAATCGTTGTACCAAAAGGACTCATTTCCTTACATTTTTCCGGGTCGGTATGTAACCAGTAATCGTCTCCGGTTAACGCTGCAAACTGATCAACCATTGCCTGGGTAATTTCAAGCTCGTTGCTCCAGGGGCCAAATTCGTCAGAAACAAGTTCCTGCAGTGCTGCCACATCATTAAATTGGTACTGCTTCATGGTAAGTATTGTCCTCGGTGAATAAAAAATGAAAAGTTACTACAATGTAGGACTGCATAGTAAATGCCATCAATTTGTTTGTATAGTTCTCACAAAGATGCGCCCGTTTATCAGTACAAACGGAGCGTTTTGGCAGTTATTTTGGTTTTTTTTGTCATTGTGCTTGCCTGCTGATTCAGTATGCTCTAGCACCGGAATTTTTTAATTCAAAACTGAGGATACACTTATGCCTGAAGCCGTTATTGTCGAAGCCGTTCGCACCCCGATTGCCCGCGGAAAACCTGTTGTTGGTGAATTAAACGGGTTTCACGCTACCCAGCTTCTGGC
>JAGRJA010000214.1 GCA_020443005.1 Pseudomonadales bacterium | reverse complement strand
CCTGCTTTTTCATATTTTTTCAATGAAAGAAGCCGACATGGTGCTGATTATTCTTTCTTTGATTGATATGGCAATGGTAGGCGGTCTGATTGTTATGGTGATGATGAGCGGCTACGAGAATTTTGTTTCACAACTGGATGTTGATGAAGGTGATGAAAAACTGGCCTGGCTCGGCACCATGGATGCCTCGTCACTGAAGATGAAAATCGCTGCGAGCATCGTGGCTATTTCATCCATTCACCTGCTGAAAGTTTTCATGAACACCGTGAACATCGATAACGACAAGCTGATGTGGTACATGATTCTGCACATGACCTTTGTAATTTCGGCTTTTGCCATGGGCTATCTGGATGCGATGACCAAGAAAGGCAAAAAACTCTGACGCGTCAAAAAGGATAATATCAACCAAACGGATAACATCAGGAACGAACCTTCTATGGAAACCCCCTCATCAGCTACGCAGGTCAATCGGAAACCCTTTCATTTTGCCGGTGTTGATATTCAAAACCCTGAGCGCGAAAAATCTTTTGATCTCGTCATTGAAGCATCAAAACAGAAACCGGTTCGAGTCTCATGGGTGTATGCAAACTGCGCCAATATTCTCAGAAAAGATGCTGACTATCTTCGCGCAGCGCAGAACTTTGAATTCGTATTCAATGATGGTGCAGGTATTGAAATTGCGAGTCGTGTTCTCGGCAACCCGATGACAGTAAACCTCTGCGGAACAGACTGGATTCCGGATTTGCTTGAAAAACTGAACCGCGAGAAAAGTCCCTACACAAGAATATTTTTATTGGGTGCCACAGAGCAAAATATTGCATCTGCGGCTTCCCGCTTTCCCGGGCTGTTTCCAAACCTTGTGCTGACCGGCAGTCACAGTGGCTTTTTCAACAAGCCGGAAGATGTCATTAATGCGCTGAAAGCAGCGAAAGCAGAAGTGTTGGTCGTAGGTACAGGCGTACCTCGTCAGGAGAAATTCCTTTTTGAACACTGGGGCGAGATTGCAGATACAGGTATACGCATCGCTGTGGCAGGTGGCGCTATCATTGACCATTTTGCCGGTGCTGTCACGCGGGCGCCGATGATCTGGCGAAAAATGCGGATGGAATGGTTATATCGCTTGTTGTGTGAGCCAAAAAGATTGTGGCAGCGTTATTTGATCGGCAACCTGGTTTTTTTCTGGCACCTGTTGTTTGACTGGATCAAATCGAAAAAACGGTAAAGCGACAGATTTATACCCGCCCATCAGGAACAGATAAAAAAGCGCTACATAAAATATTTACGATAAACCAGCACCGCCCAGAACAACCATAAAACCCCCATCAAGCTGATACGAAACGGTTTTCGGGCTTTTTCGTCAATTTTTTCAGGTTTCTTTTTCTGCAGGCCAATATTGAATGAACCACATGCCGGGCATGAGCCACCGGGAAATTGCCTGCCTTTATGGGAACAGTCCCTGCATTGATACGCCATTTACACCAACCGGAATACGCTTTCACAAACACCTGTTTTTAACTATAACAAATGTTTTATTGCTTTGCGTAGCTCTTCGAGCAACTGCTTTTTTCCGGAAAAACCGTGTTGAACAACCAGCTTTCTCTCATCGTAATGCTGCAGGAAACACTGAATCAAGAGAATGCGCTGCATTTTTTCCAGTTGAGTCCATCGGGTACTTCCTGCAATTGAAAACAAAAAATAACCTGCAGTCAGTCGACATGCGTATAAAGACCTTTTACCTTCTGCAAAGAAAGCGAGCAGGTCTTTTTGATAGTTATCTGGTAAATCTTTTTGATGATTTTTCTGCGCTTGCTGGCTGCGCTTTCGGAAAGCACGGCCGCCTATCACTTTCTCAACCAGAGAAGACTCAAGTGATGAAAGGCCAAGACCGAGTTGCTGACAAAATTCCTGAAAAAAAAGTGCATGCGCCAGAGAAAACACGCTTTCAGCTTTTTTTGACAAGGGCTTTAATACCAGCATGGCATGTTCACCTGAGCGGGAATCGCGTGAAAGGCCACAACGAACAGGCTCATAACCCGATTGCTGCCAGAATGACAACACTTCAGCTGATGCCGAAAAACTGCTACCCATAAAATCACAGCCGGAACACGCTTTCACAAGCAGCGATTCTACTGATGCCAGCATCATCGTACCGAAACCTCTGGCTTGTAATTCAGGCACCACAGCAATTCGCATCACTCGCCAATACCCCAGTTCAAGCGCCTGTTTTATGTGGCTTTGCTGGGCAAGTATTTGAGGCAAGACATGGCCTTTCAATCGGCGTCGATTCAACCAGACAGCGTCTGTAGCGACACAAACTTCATCAAAGCACCCCTCATCGGCAACCAGTATCGCAGCAACAATGCAGTGCTTATACTCCCCAACAAAAAGACGCACACCGGGTGCATCCAGAAGAACAAGCAAGTCATCCGGTGTTGTTCTGTAATGCGCGCTCACCAGAATTGCAAAAATCTGCCTGAGCGTTTTTTCATCGCTGGCCAATTGTTGTCGATCCGCTTCAAAAACGCGAAAGCAAGCGGCATCGACACGATCTGAATCCGTCAAAAGCGCATTACTTTCAGGCGGTATCTCTGCATTCAATAAAAGACTGTCAAACAAAAAATCCTCAAGCGGGTCGCCTTCGGACCAGCGCACCGGTCTTTTCAGTTCCAGATGTTTCCATCACGGCGTCAACGCATCCAGTTTTCGATAAAACCGCAG
>JAGRJA010000213.1 GCA_020443005.1 Pseudomonadales bacterium | reverse complement strand
AGGCAACGGGTAGTACAACATAGTACAACAGCCTGAATGGCGCAACAGAAGCCTGCCAACGCAAAAAAAGTAGCAAACCGCTATCTTTCCTTTAGGGGTACCAGAAGAACCGGGCAGGGCGCTTCCTTGATAACACCTTCGCTGACACTTCCCAGAAGCATCTGGTAGATGGCACCATGCCCGTGAGAACCCATGATCAGCATATCAGCGCCCAGTTTCCGGCTTTCTTCAGTAATGGTTTCTACCGTTTCACCCTGCAGTAGCAATGCTGTAGTATCGATACCTTTTTTTCGCATATTTTCTGCAATTTCCTGCAGTTTTCTGTGTTCATATCGATAGCGTTCAGCAAGCGAAGAGCGGTCGGGTAGTGGCTGCATCCCTAATGAGATCGGGTCTGGTTCGGGGGCAGCAATGTGAATCAGCCAGAGTTTTGACGACATCAATGTTGCCATCTTTTCAGCAAAGGCAATAACTTCGTTGGAAGAGGGCGAAAAGTCCAGACTAACCACAATTTTCATTAAGTAACTCCGTTTGATTCTCAGGTGTTGATGCTTTTGCCTTCAGAAATTTCATCTTTGTTTACATCGTCACCCCATAAATCTTCTTCCCCCGGCAACATGGGCCAGAGGGTTTTATGTCGTGGGCGGGTTTCATTTTCGGGCCGGCCATTGGTGTAGTAATAAAGCGCAAGTGAGCGACGCGCCATGCCTTCAGGGCAGGTGAGCGGGTGAGGGTGTCCATGCCATGTTTCGCTTCCTGTACTGAAAATAACACAGCGTTTGTTGATTGGCAGAAGGCTTTTTTCACAGCGCGTCAACTCCTTGTCCCAGAGTTCAAGATGCCCGCCGTATTCTTCTTTCCAGTTCTTGTTCAGATAAATAATAAGATTCAGTCTTCGGTCAAGATTGTAAATTCGGTGGATATTGAAGTCGGCATGCACACGCAGCAGACCACCGGAGAGGGTTTGGTGGGTGCCACCACCCAGCATACGGGGATCTGTGAGCAGATTGGAGATGCCTGTGAGTTTTTCCAGAAAAAGAACAAAGGGCTGGGACATCATTTCCCACAGACAGTGACGCACAAAGGGGTCAAACTCCCTGTCGTTGCGAATGCCCAGTTTTCCGGTTTGTGCCGCAACCCGACCATTCTGATCAGCCCATGAACTGTTGTCTCGTTCCTGAAGACTGGGGTTGGCAGGAGGGAAACCGGCTATGAGTTTGTCTGCAACCGCATCATCAATAAAATCATCGATAACAATGTGCGGGAAAGGTGTGCCGTTTTTGTAGGCATCCTTATGGCTCTCTGCAAAAAGGTTGAGTTTGTCATAGTCAAAGATGTAATCACCACGCAGGCTTTCTATCGGGTGATTGTTATTCAGTGGCGTGAGCTTTGTGTCCATTTTTTATGGGTATTAACATAACAGGTCATTGAGTCGCTCAATGCTAACACCCTTGCTTCGAAATCAGCAACCGTTAACAGAAACGCTGATGAAATCCCTTTCATT
>JAGRJA010000212.1 GCA_020443005.1 Pseudomonadales bacterium | reverse complement strand
TGGCGCATTCTTTATTCTCACTGATCCCGTAACAGCCCCTGCGACACTCAAAGGGAAAATCTATTTTGGCATGTGCTGTGGTTTTCTGGTTTTTATCATACGCAGCTGGGGTAATTTCCCGGATGCCGTTGCCTTTTCAGTACTCCTGATGAATCTGAGCTCTCCACTGATCGACTATTATTCCCTGCCAAGAACCTATGGTCACAAGCGTACGAGACGCGCGACTGAAAAGGAGAACAGTTAAATGTTATTAAGGGAAGCCATCACCAGAAACAGCTTGAAACTCGGCGTATTTGCCATGATCACGGCAGGTATCATCGCTGGCACCAATCTCGGTACAAAAGAGCGGATTGCCCAACAGGAAAAGATTGCCAAAGGTAAAGCTCTTCTACAGATCGTAAGGCGCAGAGACCACGATAATGAAATGCTCGATGACATCTGGCAGATTCCCGAACACGAACTGTCACAACTGAATCTGAAGGAAGCAACACCTGTTTATATCGCCAGAAATGAGGGAAAACCGGTTGCTGCCGTCATCACAAGTGTTGCTCCGGATGGTTATGCGGGCCGGATACAGCTTATTGTCGGTATTGATGTAACCGGCAAAATTACCGGAGTAAGGGCTGTCAAACACCAGGAAACACCCGGGCTGGGGGACAGAATCAACAGAAGCAAAAGTAACTGGATTGATGGTTTTATCGGCAAGAGCATTAATGATCCGGCTCCCGAATTATGGAAAGTAAAAAAAGACAAGGGTGTATTTGACCAGTTTACAGGAGCGACAATCACACCAAGGGCCGTTGTAAAGCAGGTATACAATACCCTTCAGTATTTTGAAAAACACAAAACGGATATCTTTCCTTCTCTAAAAAACAAAAGCGGAGAAACGACTGTTAATATTCCGACATCCACATCAGCACCTCATAAAATAAAGGTCAATGACGATGAGTGATTTCAATGCGCGTGAAATAGCATTTAGCGGTCTCTGGAAAAACAACCCTGCGCTGGTTCAGGTACTCGGTCTGTGTCCGCTGTTGGCTGTCAGTGCTTCAGTCGTGAACGCCTTCGGTCTGGGTTTTGCAACCATGCTGGTATTAATGTGTTCAAACATCAGCGTTTCACTGGTAAGAAATATCGTTGCTGATGCAATACGCCTGCCCGTGTTTGTTCTCATCATCGCCTCATTCACTACCGTTATCCAACTTTTAATGCAGGCATTTACCTATGAGCTCTACCAGATTCTGGGTATCTTCATCCCGCTGATTGTGACCAACTGCATTATTCTTGGAAGAGCGGACTCTTATGCCAGTCGCCATTCTGTACTTGCATCCGCTTTTGACGGACTGATGATGGGCTTGGGCTTTGCGCTGGTATTATTGGTATTGGGTATAATCCGGGAAGCCATTGGCAGCGGCACCATATTTTCACAAATGGACTTGCTGTTAGGCCCGGTCGCAAAAGACTGGACAATAACCTTGTCCGAAAATTATCAGGGTTTTCTCATCGCATCGCTGCCACCGGGTGCGTTTATTGTTTGCGGATTTCTCATGGCGCTGAAAAATATCATTAATGACTCTGTTGAACGACGGAAAAAACTCAAGCAAGGCGCCGTCATCAAGGGAAGCAAAAGGGTTCGAACAACAGGTGCGGTATCCTGAGTTGCCAGTTAACAGCAACTATTCACCAGCGATCAAAGAAAAAATGAAAATCCGGTTTTCTGGAAAACCGGCATCGGGTCAAAAAAAATTAGCGTTTTTTCCTGAAAAAGGAGCGCATCAATAACGAAGAATCAGCCTCAAGAATTCCGCCTAACACGCTGATTTTATGGTTAAAAAATTCGTTTTTATACAGCTGGATGTGGCTGTCAATTGCCCCTGCTCTGGGCTCCTTGGCGGCATACACAAGATGCTCAACCCTCGCATGAATCAAGGCGCCGGCACACATCGCGCAGGGTTCAATGGTGACATAAAGTGTTGTACCCGGTAGCCGATAGTTTTTCTCATGTATCGCCGCATTTCTCAGCGCAATAATTTCAGCATGTGCCGTAGGGTCACAGGCCGTGATCGGCTGGTTGAAACCCTCACCTATTACACGCCCTCCCTTGACCAGAATAGCACCTACAGGAACTTCACCAAGTGATTCAGCTTTTCGAGCCAGATCGAGGGCTACCTGCATCCATTCTTCGTGGGTTCTTCTGTTTGTAGGTGCTGAACGCATTTTTGCCAGAAAAAAGCTACTCCCACTCGATGGTGGCAGGAGGTTTTGAAGAAATATCGTAAGTGACTCTGGAGATACCGCTGATCTCATTGATGATACGATTTGAGACACGCTCCAGAAACTCGTAGGGTAAATGTGCCCAGCGGGCAGTCATGAAATCGATAGTTTCAACGGCGCGAAGTGCTATGACATATTCATAACGACGACCGTCACCAACAACACCAACTGATTTCACTGGAAGAAAAACAGCAAAGGCCTGACTCGTTTTGTGATAAAGATCCGCGCTGTGTAACTCCTCAATAAAGATGGAGTCAGCTTCCCTGAGTATGTCTGCATAATTTTTTTTCACTTCGCCCAGAATACGAACCCCCAGGCCGGGGCCTGGAAAAGGATGCCTGTAGACCATGTCGTAAGGCAGACCCAGTTCCAGACCTATCTTTCTGACTTCATCCTTGAACAGCTCCCTTAACGGCTCGACCAGCTCAAGCTTCATATCTTCGGGCAAGCCGCCAACATTGTGATGGGATTTTATAACATGTGCCTTTCCATGCTTGCTTGCTGCAGATTCTATGACATCGGGGTAGATTGTTCCCTGTGCAAGCCACTTTACATTACTGATTTTTGAAGCCTCTGAATCGAATACTTCAATGAAGGTATTGCCGATAATTTTCCGTTTTTGTTCCGGGTCATTTACACCCGACAAACGCGAAAGGAATATGTCTTCGGCATCGACACGAATCACTTTGACACCCATATGTTTGGCAAACATCGCCATTACCTGGTCGCCTTCATTTTTTCTCAGCAGACCATTATCGACAAAGACACAAGTCAGTTGATCGCCAATGGCCCTATGTAACAAGGCAGCAACAACTGATGAGTCAACGCCACCGGAAAGGCCTAGCAACACATGATCATTGCCTACCTTTTCCTGTACAGCATTAATTGCATCCTCAACGATATTACCGGCTGTCCACAGGGCATCACAGCCGCAAATCTTGCGAACAAACCGCTCAAGGATTCTGCCTCCCTGTAATGTATGTGTCACCTCCGGATGAAACTGAACACCATAGAGCTGACGCCGCTCACAGGCTATCGCTGCGATGGGTGCACTGGGTGTTGATCCAACGATATTGAAACCCTCGGGCAGAACACTCACCTTGTCACCATGACTCATCCAGACATCCAGAAAACTGCCGTCGTCTGTTTCATGATCAACAATCTGATCAAGCAGGGAAGATACCTGTTCAATTCGAATTCTTGAAAACCCGAACTCCCTTAACTCGGAGCTTTCAACCTTGCCACCAAACTGTTCCGCCATTGTTTGCATGCCATAGCAAATACCCAATACCGGAACGCCGCTGCTAAAGACATGATCTGGCGCACGCGGTGTATCCTCAGCAGTAACCGTTTCCGGCCCTCCAGATAAAATCAGCCCCTTGGGTGCAAACACAGCGAGTTCTTCCGGGGTGATATCCCAGGCACGAATTTCACAATAGACGCCAATCTCCCGCACTCTCCTTGCAATGAGCTGGGTATACTGCGAACCAAAATCAAGAATAAGAATACGCTGGGAATG
>JAGRJA010000211.1 GCA_020443005.1 Pseudomonadales bacterium | reverse complement strand
TCCAGCAACGCTACCGGTCCCCGGAGCTCGACTGCCAGCCACGCTTTACCGGGGGGCTGGTCGGCTATTTTGGCTACGACACAGTCCGGCTGGTCGAAACACACCTGCAACAAAGCACACCTGAAGATACGCTGGGCACACCGGATATTCTGCTGATGGTGTCAGACCGTGTACTGGTTTTTGACAACCTTTCCGGCAAACTGACACTCATCGTGCACGCAGACCCCGATGAAGAACTCGCCTACGAGAAAGCCGTTCTGCAACTTGATGAACTGGAAAGCCGTCTGCCAGGCGCACTGCCGGCGAGACATCAGCTCGCCCTTAAACATCCGGGCGAAGATGACAGCAAGCGGGCAGACCAGGCTTTCACCTCGGCATTTCCGGAAGCGCCCTTCAAGGCAGCCGTGAATCGCATCAAGGATTATATTCTCGCCGGTGACACCATGCAGGTGGTGATCTCGCAAAGACTGTCGATTCCTTTTTCAGCAGAACCGATTAACCTCTACCGGGCACTGCGCAATCTCAATCCCTCACCCTATATGTATTTTCTCGACCTGGGTGACTTTCATATCGTCGGCTCCTCACCGGAAATACTGGCTCATCTTGAAGACGGAACAGTAACCGTGCGCCCCATCGCCGGCACGCGAAAACGGGGTAAAACCCCCGATGAAGATCTGGCAATGGAGGCCGAATTACTGGCTGACCCCAAGGAAATTGCCGAACATTTGATGCTCATCGATCTGGGGCGTAACGATGTTGGCCGGGTTGCAAAAACCGGCACGGTAAAACTGACCGACAAAATGGTGATAGAGCGCTACTCCCATGTCATGCATATCACATCCAATGTCGCTGGTACGCTCCGGGAAGGGCTGAATGCCATCGATGTGCTGCGCGCAACCTTGCCGGCCGGCACACTCAGTGGCGCACCCAAAATACGCGCCATGGAAATCATTGACGAGCTAGAACCGGTAAAGCGCGGGATCTATGGTGGCGCAGTCGGTTACCTGTCATGGAACGGCAACATGGATACAGCCATTGCCATCCGCACCGCGGTCATAAAGGATAAAGCACTCTATATTCAGGCCGGCGCCGGCGTGGTTGCTGATTCCGTTCCCGAACTGGAATGGAAGGAAACCATGAACAAGGCACGCGCCATATTCACCGCTGTCAAAATGATCAGCTAGACAAAGCCTGAAAATGATGCCCAAACAGCCGCCAGAGAAAATCATTGAGCAACTCTGGCTGTCACCTGTCAGTCACGACAAAGCCGAAGATGCCTCGCAGGTGCTTGATCCGGGCGAGCTGCGTCGCTATGCGCGCATGCAGAGTTCTACTGCAAAACAGCAATATCTCTCTGCACGCTGGCTGGCCAAACAGGCGCTGTCGGCCATTGACCCGGAGTCGACCTGGCAGCTGACACCCGAGGGCCCTCCCTCTATCCTGAAACCGGAAAGCAACCTGCACATCAGCTTTTCACATACCCATAGTCATGTCGCCTTTGCAATCAGTAATATTGGTCGCATCGGCTGTGACATTGAAACTGACAGGCCCCGAAAAAACTTCCTGAAAATTGCCGAACAGTTTTTCACCGAAACTGAAAGCGTGTATTTGAAAACAGTCGACACAGCCGAAGCACAAAAATGCTTTTATCAGTTCTGGACGCTCAAGGAAGCATCGTTAAAGGCAAGGCAGTTGACGATAGCAGGCCATTTGAATGACACCGTACTGATACCCTGCGAAAACCGGCTTCATTTTCTGCAAAAAGCCACAGACAGGGACAGCAATCTGCACCCCTGTTATGTTTTATATGAGAACCTGCATCTGGCCATTGTTTCAGAAAGAGACGCGCAGCAGAACCGAAATGCCCTGCATACAGAAGAAAATGCGGCAACCGATCAACTGCCGCACATCCTTGTTTATCAAGGCAATCATTTTGTTTCTTCAGCCATCACTTTACAAAGGCTGAACCCGCTAAAAACGGATAGCTAACGACGGCCTGTTACCCGGACTTTCAGATCCATGGGCTGGGTAAAGGGCACCGCCACAATCCGTGGTTTGTCATTACCCGGCACCAGTTCCAGATCAAAGTGATTCACCCAGTATGACACCATCTCCTGTGAAAACAGCGGGCCCACCATCGCGCCGGTACACCGGTGTGCGCCACTGCCAAAGGTCAGCACCTTGCGCTTGAGCTGGGTGGCGTCATCCCCCAGAAAGCGGGTGGGATCAAATTTCTCAGGGTTCGGAAACAGCGCTTCGTTCATATGGTTGCTGGATATCTGCACAATCACTTCATCACCCTTGCGGATGGTATAACCCTTGAACTGGAAGTCCTTGGTGGCATAACGAATCACCAAAGCACCGGGTGGGTTGATGCGGGTCGCTTCCATGAAGATGGCACGCAGCACCTTCTGCTTCATCGGATCCACGCCGGCACTGTCGGCTTCCCGGGTAAGCTCATCGTATTCTGCCCTGACTTTTTGCAGCCACTCGGGATGGGCCAGTAGCTGGTACAACATAAAGGCCGCCGCTGAAGCCACGGTATCATAACCCGCCAGATAGGCTGCAATCGGCACAATCTTCAGGTCATCATCTCGCCAGACACCGTCAAGGTCTTCTTTCGGCTCCACTTTCAGGTATTGGCCAATCAGCGTTCTCTCGGCAAACTCCGGATCCTGTCGCACCCGCCGAACCAGCTTCAGCGAGTTTTCATTCATTTTTTTCTGCGTTTTTTTGTACACAGGGTTATTCAGCGCCAGCCACAAGGGCACATGGCCATAGGTGGCAAAGATCAGTGTGTGAACAACCGTTGACAACTCCTTGCTGGTAAAGGGGAAGGGTTCGCCGTTGAGAATCCGGGAGAGCACATCGACCGTTTGCGATTGCGCTTCTTTCAGCGGGTCAAACACATGGCCGGGTTTCCAGTTGGCGGTGTGCTCGCCGACGGTGGTGACAATTTCGTTGCGCCTTTCCTTCTCCAGTTGTCTGTTCAGCCAGCCCGAGTGAATTTTTCGATAGTATTTGTGGTTGGGGCCATCGAAGGTGTAGGTCAATTTGCTTTTCACGGCTCTCGCCAACACTTCCATCGATCTTGTCGTACTCAGCAGCTCGTCATGCTCCAGCAAGGCCAGGGCATCGTCACCACAGAGTATGGTCAGCTCGTTGCCCATAATCGGAAAACGGAAAGCCTCTCCGTACGCTTTGCGCGTTTCATTGAGAAAGGGCATGACATCACCGGTAAAGGGCTTGATCGGCCCCACAAAGGGCAGGCACTTGATTCGAGGAGGACGCTTGCCACTGCCTGAGCCCACCTTGATACTGCCGGGGCTGGCATCACTGAACGGACACTTCGGTTCACTCAATCCGCTTTCCGCTGTCGACATTGCTACTTTTTCAGCCTGCATTTTGCGCTCCATCCATTTCCTTTGTTTATTTGCACCCGAAAAACAGCTGACAAGCCGGCATCAGGCACCCTTCACACAATCGCCAGTTTGCTGCCGAAACCCGAACCGGACAAAGGCAGACCTGACATACATCACACGACATACAACATATTTTAATTTTTGTTGTAGGCAGGTTAATATGACTGATATGCTTTCGTCAACAGGAAATATCGACGACATTTACCTAAAATACACCCCAGAGCTATTTATCAGACAAAAGGCAGGACAGCGCGTGGCAAATCAACAGCAAAATAACCGCAAAGCCAGATCAGACACTCCCGAATATGCCGAGGTCAAACAGCGGATGGTAGATGCTGCGATCGAACTGATCTCGGAAACGGGTTTCAACAAGTTCCGCTTTGAGGAACTGGCAGAAAAAATCGGCTGCAACCGGGCCACCCTCTATCGCTACTTTGACAGCAAACAGGACCTGATCACGGCAGTCATGTTGACGCTGATGCATGAAATCACCAATGACATTATTGAAAAGACAGCCGGCTCACAAACAGTGACCGCAAAAACCTTTACCGATGCCCTGTATGACATCATCCGCGATTTAAGAACGGACAAGCGTTATGCCATTGTCATGGACGCCCAAAATGTTGAAACTTTTGCCCGCTTGACCCACGAATACTTTTCTGCCATCACCACCAGCATGCTCGAAAAGCACATGACTGACACTTCATCGGGGCGGGTATTGAAAGCAGGCGTTTCGATCTCAGACGCAGTTCACTGGTTAATGCACCAGATCATTTCCTATGGTTTCTTCGGGGTAAAAGGTGTGAATGAACAACAACAAAAAGCGTATCTGGAAAAAATGGTTGTTTCGGTCATCATCTAGCCCACCATCATCCCGATACACTGAACAGTGTGTTTGCATACCATTATTGTTTCAACACCCCTGCACCATTGCATTACAATCAGGCTTTTATGAATGAAGCGTAATCCCATGAATACATCTGTGCCAGATAACACACCTGTCGTCGTTTGTTTTTCCACCGTTGAGGAAAACACCAGTGATCTGGAACAATCTCACGAAGCCGTCACACTGATGACAAATGCCGCACTTCAGGCTGCAAAAAACATCCACTGTGAAGGTTTGCTAAAAAACTGTAATCGCATTTATGTGCCGGAAGGAATGTGGGCCTACAAGGACCCCGCCAGATTAATCGCTGAAAAAATCGGCGCCGATAATGCAACAAGTGTTTTTGCAAAGATCGGCATCACCCAGCAAACGCTGATGAGTGAAGCGTGTCAGCGAATACAACAAGGTCTTGATGACATTGTGCTGGTTTGCGGAGGCGAGGCCAAGTTCAGAAATCTGCAGGCGATTATTCAGGGCGTTGCTGTCGAAGACAGCCAGCAAGCTGACGATCTGGTCGCCGATGTTGTGATAAGCCCAGAAGAAGAATTATGGCTTCCCGAGGAAACCGCTGCCGGTTTCGGGATGCCCGTCACCTATTACGCTGCAATGGAATCAGCCTATCGTGCAAGCCGAAACGCCGATATTAATTCACACCGCGATTATCTCGCCGAACTCTATGCCAGTTTCACACGCGTGGCTGCCGGAAACCCGCAGGCCTGGTCAAGGAAAGTATTAAGGCCGGAAGAAATTCGAAACCCCGACGATAAAAACCCGATGCTGGCATTCCCCTACACAAAACGGCACAACAGCTCATGGAATGTCAATCAGGCTTGTGCCATTTTTTTTACCTCGATAAAAAAAGCAAAAGAATGGGGTATTGATGAAAGTCATTTCATCTATCCCTATGTTGCCACCGAGAACAATGCCATGCTGGCTGTTGCCGCACGCCCGCAAATTCATCGGTCTGTCGGTGCGGAATTGGCCGCAAAAGCCGCACTGGAACACAGCGGCCTGAACGCGAACGACATCGACATTATCGACCTTTACAGCTGTTTTCCTTTTGCCGTCGAGGTTTATGCGGATGCGTTCGGCTTTACCGACATACAGTCGTTTACCTGCACCGGCGGCATGCCCTTTGCAGGCGGTCCTCTCAACAATTACGCCTTGCAGGCGGCTTGTCGTGTTTTTGAATTACTCCAAAAAAAACAGGGCTCTATTGGTTTAACCAGTTCGGTTTCGGGCCTGATGACAAAACAGGCTTTCGGTTTATGGTCTCAAACGCCCCCTGAAATTCCTTTTGATTTTATCGATGTCACAGCGCAGGTCAGGGCTTTAGAAAAACCGCTTCCCGTTGTGGGTGCCTATAGCGGCGAGGCTGAAATTGTCGGCTATACCGTCAGTTATGAAAAAAATTGCCCGCAAAGGCTTATCGCCATCTGTAATATTAACGGCGGAAGAAGAACTGTCTGTTACAGTGAGGATTCAACACTGATGGCAACCGCACAAAATGAAGAATGTTGTGGAAAAACGGTAACCGTTGAGGCGGGCATTATCAGGGCAATAAAAGGCGCTAGATAAACCGGTTTTTTTTCAGCACGCCAGTAATTGTTCGGGTGCCCGCATCACCCAGAAAAAGGGCAAACTCCTTTGCAATGGGCGACAAGGCCTTTTTCTTCGACCATGCAAAATGCCAGGCCGTTTTTATCGGAAAACCCTCGACATTCAGTTTGACAATTTCACTACTGCCATCGGTAAAAGCCAGTGAATGCGCTGAAAGGATAGAAATACCCAAGCCGGATATCACGGCGTGTTTGATCGCTTCATTGCTTTCAATGGTCATTCTTATATCCAGCTGTTTGCCATGGCTGGACATATATTGATCAATGGCATAACGGGTACCTGAGCCCGGCTCCCTGGCAATGAAAAATTCCTTGCAAATATCATCGAGGCTCAGCGATTTCTTTTTCGCCAAAGGATGTTTTTTATGTGCGATTGCCACCAGTGGATTCGATAAAAAATTGCTGCTGTTGGTTTCGACATCCTCTGGCAAGTGACTAAAGATGTAAAAATCATCTTCATCGTTGACCAGTCTGTCGATAATTTTCTCCCTGTTACCCACCTTGAGCTGAACATCAATACCGGGATAAAGCGCACTGAAGGCGCCCATTAAATGAGGGGCAAAATATTTTGAGGAAGTCACTACAGCCAGTTTCAGGCTACCGGCACGAAGACCCCGCAACTCGGCCAGCTCCATGTCAAGGTTGTCAATGCTTTCCATCACCTGTCGGGCGGTCTTGTAAACCTTGCCCCCGGCCTCGGTGAAAACCAGTTTTTTTCCAACCTGGTCATACAAAGGCATGCCAATGGCATCAGCCAGTTTTTTAAGCTGCATCGACACCGTTGGCTGGGCGAGATACAGCTTTTCTGCCGCCCGCTTGATACTGCCTGTCTCATAAACCGCCAGCAACAACTCCAACTGACGAAATGTACCAATATGGGCGTGTAACCTCGACTTCATTCAGCGTAACTACTCCCTGAAAACAATGACCATATAATAGATTATTATCTATTATATTTATAGATAATATCTAATTTTATAAATTTATAAAATCTGCCAGTATGGGCGACAGTTACCCGATACAGGAGATAAACAATGAACGATAAACAACTACTTTTCGCTTTTGGTGTTGGTCTGTTGACAGCACTGATGGGCGTGCTGATTGTTTTTATCAGTCAGGCGGGGTGGAACCTTCTGGCCGTGGGTTTCACCTTGCTTGTTCTTGCAAGCATTTCAAAACTGACGCGCAGAACAACACCGCAAAAAACAGTTATCCGTCTCCAGTCAAAACCCGTTGAACCGCAACACGATTGACTGTTTTTTCCTCTCACATTTACAGGGCGGTTAATTTGCCATGATTGATGTTGTCATCGCTTTCTTTATCCTGGGTTTTCTCGCTTCAGTCCTGAAATCCAATCTCGATTTCCCGTCAGGGCTTTACCAGACACTGTCAATATACCTGATGATAGCCATCGGCCTGAAAGGGGGAATAGCGCTGGCAGAGCATGTCAGCATGGCCATTGTAAAACAATCTGTTGCGGTCATTGCCTTCGGACTTTTACTACCGCTAATAGCTTACCCGATACTCCGTTTTTTTGGCGGCTTGCCCAAGGACGACTGTGCATCAATCGCCGCTCACTACGGTTCAGTGAGTGTTGGCACCTATGCCGTTGCTATCGCGGTTCTTGAGTCACACAATATTG
>JAGRJA010000018.1 GCA_020443005.1 Pseudomonadales bacterium | reverse complement strand
TGCTCTGGTTATCCGGGCTTGCAATCATCTCGGTTGCAGCCAGTACACGGTAGTCGAGGATCAGGCCTGCATTTTCATTTTTGATACGCTGGTAGCCTTTTTTTAGCAGGTTGGCATCAATGCTCTGCTGTATCAGTATGTCAAAATCGCTGTAGCGCTTCTGGTTGGTTTCAGCGGACTTCTTGAGTGTGGGCATTGACTTCCACCGGTAGCTTTCCTCCCGGGCGATTGCCTGGCGGTCGGCTTCTACCTGATCCTTGATGACGGCCCGTGTAGAACACGAGGAAATCAACAGCAAGAAAATAAACAGGCAGATCAGTTCGGAGAGGAGATTCTTTTTCACAGGAAACCCGGGGTCAATTTGGTTAATGGCATTTACGAATCAGTGGAACAAAAGTCGGCGTCATCATAACGGAATGGAGCTCCGTGGTCGAGTTGGAATCAACAAGCCTTACAGTGATTTGATGATCAGGCTGGCACCTATCAGTATGGCAGTTATTTCAAAAGCCCTTTTTATCAGCGTGTTGCCTTTTGTCAGGCCGATGTGCGTGCCAAGATAGCCGCCGATAAACGAGCCTGCCAGCAGGGCGGGCAACCAGTCCCACTGAATTTGCCCCTGCAAGCCAAGCGTGAGAGCGCCTGTGCCATTCCAGAAAAGTCCGACGAGAATCAGGGTATAGGCGACGGCCATTTTGTAGTCGAGGCCAAACCATCGAATCAACCAGAGAGTGACAAACAGTCCGGTACCGGAAGTCAGTGAGCCATTCAGAAAGCCGATGGCAAATAAAACCAGGCCACCGGTGCAAAAACCCCGGATATCACGGTGACGGGCGTCGACTGTTTGACCCAGTTCCTTTTTCAGAAAAGAATAAAGACCGAGAGAGATTGTCAACATGCCCAGGCTGATTTTGGCGAGATTCTCCGGTATCAACAGTATGGTGTTTGCGCCAACGATAACGCCTGGAAGCCCGCAGCAAAGAATGAACAGGGCAAATTGCCATTGCAATTTTCTGCTGCGCCAGTGCCGACTTGTTGCACCAACACCCAGCGCAACACTGGCAACCTTGTGGGTGGCCAATGCAACCGGAAAGGGTAATCCGAGAAAAATCAGTACGGGTAGCTGAATCAGTCCGGCGCCACCACCGGCCAGTGCGGAAAGCAGGTTTGCAAGGATAGCAACAATGAGCAGGAAAAAATGAAAGCCGATATCCATTGATCAGTAGGGAATGCGAATAAGGTCAAAGCATTCGCATGGATAAATCGATCGCGCGGCAGTGTTTGGTAAGACTGCCAATCGAAATGTAATCGACACCGGTTTCGGCGATATCAACCAGCGTTTCATGATTGACATTGCCTGAAGCCTCCAGCCTGGCTTGTCCGTTGTTGGTTTGAACAGCAATGCGCATATTCTCCAGAGAAAAGTTGTCGAGCATGATGATGTCAGCCTTGGCACGCAGGGCCTGGTCGAGCTCGTCGAGGTTTTCAACTTCTACTTCAACCGGTTTTCCCGGTGCCTGTCTGCGGGCTTCGGACACCGCATTGGCGATAGAACCGCAAGCGTTAATGTGGTTTTCCTTGATCAGGAAAGCGTCATAGAGGCCGATACGATGGTTGTAGCAGCCTCCGCAGGTTACCGCGTATTACTGGGCGGTGCGAAGCCCGGGAATGGTTTTGCGGGTGTCGAGCAGTTTGACCGAAGTGTGGCGTACCAGCGTTGCGTATTCGCGGCAGATCGTTGCCGTGCCGGAAAGTAATTGATAGAAGTTCAAGGCGGTTCTTTCAGCGGTTAACAAACTTCTGGCCGGGCCTTCCAGCTCGACGAGGGTTTGGTCAGGCCGGATGTTTTCGCCATCTTTGACCTGCCAGTGCGTTTTGATACGAGCGTCAAACTGCCTGCAAACTTCATCAAACCACTGCTTGCCGCAGGCGACAGCAGATTCTCGTGTTATAACGCGGGCCTTGCCTGCAAGCCTTTCGGGAATAAGGCCGGCGGTAATGTCGCCCGTCTGAATGTCTTCTTCAAGGGCGAAGGCGACGGTTTTCTCAATGTCTTTGATAAGTTGCTGTTTGTCTTGCATGGCGGTTTTCGGTTTGTCGATGAATAAAATAAGAAGGCGAACCCGGTACTGGAAGGGTAGGCATTGTAGCAGTATTTTTTGCCCGTTTTGTGACTAGCGTGTATTCTCGTTTTGCGTCGGGTCCACATTCAGCAGCATTTCGTCACGGTAGTCGATCCCT
>JAGRJA010000210.1 GCA_020443005.1 Pseudomonadales bacterium | reverse complement strand
TTGTCTTGCCATGCCTGCAGGGCGTGTTCGGTATTGCGTAAAAAAAAGTAGGCAGTAACCAGCTCGTCAACGGCTTCTGCAGGCATTAACTGCTTTTCGGCAAGCAGCGGCAGGATGGTGAGTAATTCGGGTTGCTGAAGTTCCTGCTCCCGGCCACCGCGTATCAATTGTATAGCCTGGGCAATGAATTCTATTTCGCGAATGCCTCCCTGTCCCAGTTTGATATTGTTTTTTAGGTCTCGGCGATGTGACTCGCGATTGATCATGGCCTTCATGCTTCGCAAGCCCTCGATGGCCGTGAAATCAATGTAGCGGCGATAGGTGAAAGGACGAAGCATGTCTAGAAGCGTGCTTCTGTCGGTTTCCGGCCCACAAATAACGCGGGCCTTAACCATGGCATAACGCTCCCAGTTGCGACCCTGTTTTTCATAATAGTTTTCAAGGGATGCGAAATTGACCACCAATGGCCCGCTTTCGCCATGTGGTCGCAGTCGCATATCCACACGAAAAACAAAGCCATCAACAGTGACGGTATCCAGTGCCTGAATCAGTTTCTGGCACAGTTTGATGAAAAACTCCTGATTACTGCGCGTTTTCTTGCGGGGAGCTGTTGCCGTTTTATTTTCGTCGTTTTCTTCCGGAAAGCGGGTTTCGCCACTTTCCGGGTAAGTAAATATGAGGTCTATATCCGATGACAGGTTGAGCTCACCGGCACCGAGTTTTCCCATGCCGATCACTAAAAGATGTTGTTGTTCGCCGCTCTCCTCACCAAAAGGTGTGCCCATTTCTTCGCAGCACTGTTGATAGAGGATGTCGCAGGTGTGTGCGATGCACTGATTGGCCAATTCGGTCAGACTGGCGGTGGTCTGCAGCGTTGTATTCAGCCGTAACAGGTCACGCCAGATAATGTGCATCTGTTGGCGGTTGCGATAGAGCCGGAGCTGTTTGAAAAGTGCCTGTTCAGTATCGGCTGACATTAGCCTGTCGAGCAACCCCGCTGAGCTTGCAGGATTTCCTTGCAGAATATCGATTAGCCAGTCCGGGTGTTTACAAGCCGTTTCGACGAACCATTGGCTGCAAATAAAAACCTTTTCGATTTGTTGCCGGGTGCCGTCATTTCCAGCAGCATGTTCCAGAGCGAGACGCTGTTCTTCAGTACAGTGGTCGAGCAGGCCTTGCCAGAGAACAACAAAATCAGCGGAAAACTGTTCCGGTAGATGGCTGGCCTGATCGGGTGTGATTGTCACGGGTCACCTGCAATAGAAATGTGTCAAGCCGCATTATTCAGTGTTTGTTATAAAAGTGAAATGACTTCAGGCAAACCGGTGGCTGTTCTTACCCCTCATCTTACCCGTCAATCGGGCTGACAACGCCGCGCCCACCTTTATTGAGGACATGTGTATAAATTTCGGTGGTATGGATGTCGCTGTGCCCGAGTAGCTCCTGGATTGTGCGCAAATCATAGCCCTTCTCGAGCAGGCGGGTAGCGAAACTGTGACGAAAGGTGTGAGGGCTGGCGTGTTTATTGATGCCGGTTTCCGAAAGTGCTTTTTTCATGGCTTTTTGAACGGTGCGTTGGTGAATATGATGGCGACGAATAACCCCGGTTCGGGGGTCAGCAGCGACATTGGATGAAGGGAATACGAACTGCCAGGCAAGGCTATGACCGGCAGCAGGGTATTTCCTGGCAAGTGAGTAGGGCATCCACACCTCGCCAATGCCGTTGGCAGTATCTTGTTGATGAAGCAGTTTGACCCGCCCGATTTGTTGCCTGAGTTCCTCGATAAGTGATTCTGGCAGCAAGGTGCGTCTGTCCTTGCCGCCTTTTCCATTGCGTACTACCAGTTCATGCATGTCAAAGTCGAGATCCTTTACCCGCAGCCGGGTACACTCATTGATACGCAAGCCACTGCCGTACATCAGTCGGGAGATGAGTTTTGGTGTTCCTTTCATGGCATTGATAATGGTGGTGGCCTCTCTGTGACTGAAGACAACAGGTACGGAACGGTGCTGACGAGAAGGCTCGAAATGAAGCTGTTCCAGATGCTTTCCCAGAAATTGTTTGTATAGAAAAATCAGTGCATTGAGCGCCACCGCCTGGGTGCGGGGCGAGACATTGCGCTCTGCAACAAGATGATTCAGGTACTGTTCAATCTCGGCTTCAGCCAGACCTGAAGGGTGTTGTTTGCGGTGATAGAAAATAAAACGGCGCACCCATAGCACATAGGTTTTTTCAGTGGCCCATGCCAGTTTTTTGTGACGAATAAACAGTCGCAGCTGATCAAGAAAACGGGTAGAGGCGGGGTCTATCGGGACGGGGATGTCATCCATTTCGCGAGCCATTTACAACTCCTTGTGCAAAAACAACTGTATTTATACACAGTATTATAAAATGAAAGAATGGTCAATTTCGGCAGGTCGTTATTGTCTGCGCAAGCTGTTTTCTGGCTGCATTTTCAGGTTTGACCTCCTGCCCTTTCATGGAGAAAGGAACATTTATCCCTTCAGGGTTTTCATGGCTAGCTTGACAGATTATTACGATACCAATAGTATCGTAATAATAACCGAGTAAATCACTTGGTTTTAGCCTTGAGGGCGTTGGGGTTTTTTGTTTTGAACGGCAGGCTGGATAGAGCGTCCGGGTAAAGCCCGTAACCCGAAGTCCGCAGGAGCAGCTTGGCTTGGGTCGCGGTGGCCGTTGCGCTGCTTCACATCAAGCCAATCGAATTTACCACTGGAGAAAATCAATGGACATCAAAGCGTTAGGTTATGTGGGTTTTGGAGCACCCGATCCACAACAATGGTTGAAATATGGCACGGAAATCATCGGTGCCATGCCGGCGAGAGCTGTTCCCGGCGAGAGTTGGGGCATACCGATGGATCCTACATCCGGCCCTGCCAGTGGCGGCAGCGGAGTGGCTGAAGATGGCTCGGTTTACCTGAAATTTGATGATCGCCAGTGGCGTGTGGGTATCCATCCCAGCGAAGATAACGCCGGCATTATGTATATCGGCCTGGAAGTGGATGGCGTGGTCGAACTGGAGGCGGCGGTTGCGGAACTGAAGGCAGCTGGCTATGAAGCCGAGCTGGGAACAGAAGAACAGGCGCGCAACCGGGCTGTAACCGGCATTGCCTATACCCGCGACCCGGCCGGCAACTCGATCGAGCTGTTTTATGGTGCCTGTGAGGATTTCAAGTTCCGGTCGCCGCTGGATATGAGCTTCAAGATGGGCGACATGGGTGTCGGCCATATCAACCTGATTGTTTCCGAATTGCAGCCCAACAAGGATTTCTACATCCGCGTGCTGGGCTTCAAGCTGTCGGATTACATCGGTTTTGGCCCGGATATGTCCGCCAATTTCTATCACTGCAACCGGCGCCACCACTCGATTGGCTTGATGCGGGTTGGCCCCTTCAATGGGGTGCATCACCTGATGCTGGAGTGCAATGCGATAGATGATGTCCTGAAATGCTACGAGCGGGTGCTGGATGCCGGTATCAATGTCACCTCCACTCTCGGGCGCCATGTCAACGACAATATGCTCTCGTTCTATATGAGCAGCCCTTTCGGCTTCGAGGTCGAGATCGGTTTTGATGGCTATGAAGTGGATGACAACTGGCGTCCTCGCGAGTTCTGCGAAGGCGATCTTTGGGGTCATCGCGGTCTGACGGCCGAAGCGATTACCGAATCAGCCGAAAAGATCAGGCAATGACCCCGGGCTCGGTCTCGGAATTAAACCGACTGGGCCTGCAAGGCGTATTCAATATTGTGTTCTGGGGTTTTGCCTGAAACAGCGCGGTGTTTTCTGTGCTTAACGCGGCCTGCCAAAGTGGTTTCCCGTGGTAGGCACAAGGTTGCCCGGATGGTAGAATCCCGAATCCCTGAGAAGTGTGATTATCTCGCTTCCTTTTCAGCCTAATATATGACTAATCGGAGTATTTCGATGGATCTGGATTTCAGCGAAGAGCAGGTTATGTTGCGCGATACCGCCAAAGGTATTTGCAGTGAATATGTCACCTCGGCAAGTATACGAGAGCTTGAAAACGACGAGCTAGGTTATTCCGCGCCTTTCTGGCAACAACTGGCCGAGCTGGGTATTGCGGGACTGAATGTGCCAGAAGCCTATGGCGGTATGCAGTGGGGCATGCTTGAGGCGGCTGTTGTCTATGAAGAATTTGGCCGAAGCCTCGCTTCGACCCCGCATTTCCAGAGTTGCGTACTGTCTGCAAAAGTGTTGGAGCTGGCGGGTTCCGAAGCCATAAAAACCCAGTGGTTGCCGGCAATTGCTGCGGGTGAAGCCATTATTACGCCGGCATGGACTGAAGCAGGAGGGGGGTTTGACGCAGTGGGCGTTCAGTTGTCTGCAGACAAGCAGGGAGAGACTTACTCATTGAATGGCACCAAGATTCTGGTGCCCTTTGCCAGGGCGGCCTCGAGGCTGCTGGTGCTGGCGCGCAATGGTGATCAGATGTTGGGTGCGCTGGTTGACCCCCAGGCTGACGGCGTGACGCTTGCCTATGAAAAAAATCATGCCAGCCAGCCGGTATTTCAGGTGGATTTCAAAAATGTTCAGGTAAGTGCGGCCGATGTGATGGCAGATGATTTCTGGTTGCATTGGGACCAGGCAGTCAATCGTTCAATTGTTGCGCTGGCGGCACAGGCCATTGGCGGTGCCGAGGCGATTCATGCGATGACTGTCGATTACGCCAAGCAGCGCGTGCAGTTTGGCAAGCAGATTGGTGCTTTCCAGTCGATTGCCCATTATCTGGCAGACCTTTCCGTTGAAATAGAGGGTGCCAAGGTGTTGGTCTATCAGGCGGCCTGGGCGCTGGATAACAACAAACCCTGGCAACAGCTGGCCCTGATGGCGAAATTACAGGCCTGTGATGTATTCCGCAAGGCCTCAGCCACCGGTGTGCAGGTTCACGGTGGGTACGGTTTTACGCTGGAGGGAGATCCGCAATTGTATTTCCGTCGGGCAAAATTCCAGCAGGTGACCTACTGGGATTCGGCTTATCTGGAAAATCGCATCGCCGATGCTGTACTGGCAGCCTGAAGAAACCGTGATTTTGTGTAGATCAATAAAGACAGGACAGAGGAAATCTTAGATGGGAATACTTGACGGCAAGGCTGCTGTCGTGACCGGGGCTGGTCGCGGCGTTGGTAAAGGCCACTGTATGCACCTTGTCAAAAACGGTGCCAGTGTGGTGGTGAACGACATCCTGCTCGAAGAGGCGGAGAAAGTGGTTGAAGAGTTGAAGGCCATGGGTGGAAATGCGATTGCCAGCAATGCCGATATCAGCTCCCGCGAAGGTTGTGAGGGTCTTATCCAGCAATGCTGCGATGCCTTTGGCAAGATCGATATCCTGGTGAACAATGCCGGTATCGTGCGCGACAAGACCATGCTCAAGCTGGAAGATAGCGATTTCGAGCTGGTGTGGAAAATTCATGTGATGGGAACTTTCTGGTGTTCGCAGACTGCGGCACGCAAGATGGTGGAGCAGAAGAGTGGCGGTTCCATCATCAATACGACCTCCGGTGCGCATTTCGGCAGCTTCGGTCAAACCAACTACTCGGCAGCCAAGGGTGCCATTGCTTCCATGACCTACACCTGGGCAATGGAACTGGCCAAGCACGGCATTCGCGTTAATGCGATTGGCCCGCTGGCAACCACGCATATGTCAGCGACCTTTTCCGATGCCGACAAGATGCCGTATTTTCCGCCGGAAAATAATGGCCCGATTGTTTGCTGGCTGTGCAGTGAAGAGGCCAATTTTGTCTCCGGCCAGATTTTTGGTACCGGCGGTGATCGCATCTCCCATATGGTGCAGCCGCATTACGGCAAAACCCTGATCATGCCCGGTGGCTGGGATGTCGAGAACATCCAGAAACAGTTCAAAACCCAGATGCAGGGCGAGTTTGGTGCCTTTGGCATGTTGGGCAAACCCTATCCTTTTCATGGGGGGGTTCACCCGCCGGCAAATGATGATTAACCCTTTTGCAGCGTAAGTTTTATTTTTCGTTGGAGGCCTCGGCCTCCATCGTTATCTTGAAAGACTGAAAAACGAGATTGGAAATATGACAGGAATTACTTCCTACGGGGCCTACATCCCCCTTACCCGCCTGCCGTTTTCGGTGATGGCCGGCAAGCCACCGAAAGACGGTGGACCGGAAAAAGCCGTTGCCTGGGCCGATGAAGACAGCATTACCATGGCGGTTACGGCCGCCATGAACTGCCTGCAGGGAGTTGATCGTTCCAGCATTGACCTGGTGATTCTGGCCACGACAACCTACGCCTTTGCCGAAAAGCAGGGTGCCAGCATCGTCGCCAAGGCGCTGGATCTCTGTGGTGATGTGCGCACGGTTGATATCAGCGGCTCCCTGCGCTCGGGCACGCTGGCCCTGCAGCAGGCGATGGATGCGGTCAAGGCTGGTTCTGCACGCCAGGCACTGGTAGTGGCAGCTGATTGTCGTATGGGTGCACCGCGCTCCGGTATCGAGATGAATGTTGGTGATGCCGCGGCAGCTTTTGTCATCGGCAATGACAAGGTGCTTGCCAGCCTGAATACGGTAGCTAGCTGTGCCAAGGAAATGATGGATATCTGGCGCAAGCAGGGTGATGATTTTGTTCATACCTGGGAAGACCGGTTTATCAATGAACACGGTTATATCGACAACACGGTCAAGGCAGTGCGGCTCTTGCTGGAGAAATCCGGCAAGGCGGCAAGTGATTTCAGCAAGGCCTGTCTCTACGGCCCGGATGCCCGCAGTCACGGTACGGTAGTGAAGCAACTCGGGCTGGATGCCGGGCAGGTACAGCATCCTTTCTTTGGCAAGGTCGGCAACGCCGGTTGTGCCAATGTGCCGCTGCAGCTGGTGGCTGCACTGGAATCGGCAACCAAGGGCGACAGCCTGCTGCTGGCCAGTTACGGCGACGGCGCCGATGCGCTTGCGTTCGATGTCAGCGCGGTGGCTGCTGATGCAGCGGTGCGACGCGGGGTGGCCTACTATCTCGAACGCCGCCGCGTGGTTGATCATTATGGCAAGTACCTGACTGCGCGCGATCTCACCATCAAGGAATACCCGCCAATTGATGATCAGGGTATCTCGGCCACCGTGCAATACCGCCATCGCGATGAAAACTTCAGCCTGCAGGGGCAGGTTTGTGCCTGCGGTACCCATCAGTTTCCGAAAGGGCGGGTCTGTGTGCGCTGCGGCCAGAAAGACCAGTGGACACCGGTCACCTATGCCAACGCATCTGGTGAGGTGGTGACTTATACCTTCGATGCCTTTTTCCCTTCGCCGGAGCCACCAACCGTGGTCACCATTACCGAGGTGAAGCTGGCGGATGGCTCAGCCGGGCCGCGCATCCATATGCAGTTTGCCGATGCGTCGGCGAAAGACATGGAGGTGGGCAAGCAGGTCGAGTTTGTTTTCCGCCGTATTCATCAGGTGGGCAAGCGCCCGAATTATTTCTGGAAGTGCATCCCGCTTGATAACGCTGCCGTAAAAGGAGACGCCGCATGAGTATTAAAGACAAGGTTGCGATTGTAGGCGTCGGTTGCTGCAAGTTCGGGGAAAACTGGGATAAAAGCGAAGAAGACATGATTGTCGAGGCGGCTTTTGAAGCCTATGCGGATGCCGGTATCGAAGATCCTGCCCGACAGATTGATGCCATCTACTGCGGTTCACTCTATACCAAGAACGGGCCGGTCGAAGTGGGTGAGGCACTCAAGCTCTACAAGCCGCTGACCGCAGTTTCCAATTACTGTGCTACCGGCACCGAGGCGTTTCGCGCCGGTGTGATGTCGGTGGCAGCGGGTGTCTACGATACCGTGCTGGTTGTCGGTTATGACAAACCCAAGGATCGCGGCGTCTCCGGGCCGAGTGTCAATATCCGCGATGTGCGTGATTTGCCGGCTACCCCGGCGGGCTGGTTTGCCCTGTGTGCCGCGCCTTACTTCAAGAAATTTGGTGCGGGTCGCGAAGACTTGGCCAGAATTGCCGTCAAGAATCACTACAACGGCACACTTTCACCCAAATCCTTCCTCAAAAAACAGATTACCGTCGAGGATGCACTGAACGGCCGCATGATCTCCTGGCCCTTTGGTTTGTATGACTGTGCGGCCCAGTCGGATGGTGCGGCAGTGGCTGTGATTACCCGTGCAGACCTGGCCAAAAACTTCCGCGATGACCCGGTGCTGGTCAAGGCGGTGGCGAGTGGTTCGGCGGCCAATCCGCACACCGATCCCGATCACGACTTTCTGCGCTGGAAGCCGACCGAAAATGCCGCGGCCGAAGCCTACAAAATGGCGGGTATTACCGATCCATTCAGGCAGATTGATGTGGCGCAGGTGCACGACTGCTTTACCCTGACAGAGTTGCTGACTTACGAAGACCTGGGCTTCTGTGACAAGGGTGCCGCGAAGGATTTTATTGCCAGCGGTACTTTTGAGTTGACGGGTGAATTGCCGGTTAACACCGATGGTGGCCTGAAAACCTTTGGTCACCCGACAGGTGCAACCGGTGTGCGTATGATTGTCGAAAATGTACTGCAGTTGCAGGGGCGTGCCGACAAGCGCCAGTTGAAAAAGCAGCCGGTTCTTGCACTGACGCATAACATTGGCGGTTTCCCGACCGGTTGTGCCGTCACCATTATCGGCATGGAGTGAGCAACAGTATGAGCGAAGTTCCTGTTTTTGAAACACTTTCCTATGAAGTTACTGAAGGTGTTGCGGTGATTACCCTGCAACGGGAGAAACAGCGCAACGCGGTCAATTCGGTGATGAGCCGAGAGCTGCCTGCGGTCTGGCACCATTTCAACAAGGATGACAGCGCTGTGGTGGCGATCCTGACCGGTGCCGGTGACAAGGCACTCAGTACCGGTGCCGACCTGATGGATTTGCCGGAAACCGATGCCGATGAGGGCGATGATGGCCGCAAATGGGGCACACTGTCCTCTATCAAATGGACCTCGCTGCAAAACCGTATCTGGAAGCCGGTCATCTGTGCGGTAAACGGCATGGTCGTTGGTGGTGGCCTGCATTTTGTGGCCGATTCGGATATTGTCATTGCGGCGGATACGGCGACTTTTTTTGACACCCATGTAAAGGTTGGGCTGGTGGCCGGTCTGGAACCGGTTAGCCTGGTACGAAAAATGCCGTTCGAGGCAGTCATGCGTATGGCGCTCACCGGAGGCAACGAACGCATGAGTGCGCAGCGCGCCCTCGAGCTGGGTATGATCAGTGAAGTGGTGCCTGCGGCTGAACTGATGCAGAAAGCTCATGCACTGGCAGACCTGATCAAAACCAATTCACCCGTCGCCATGGCGCGTACCAAAAAGGCGCTGTGGGAAGCCAAGGAGACGGGTTTGCACGCCGGGCTGGAAAACGCCTGGAACTACATCATGGACCAGAATACACACCCTGATATTGCAGAAGGTGGCAAGGCCTTTGTCGAGCGCCGCACTCCGCAATGGTTGCCCTATGCCGGCGAGTGTGACGAGTAGGAAACGATGAGCTACCAGTATATTCTTTATGATGTCAGTGAGGCGATTGCCACCATTACGCTCAATCGTCCCGAGGCACTGAATGCCTATACCCCGGATATGGGCGATGAGATTGTGGCGGCTTTTCGTGAAGCAGAAAAGGATGAAACCGTCAGGGCGGTGATTCTGACGGGCGCGGGCGATCGCGGCTTTTGTGCCGGTGCCGACAAGGTTTACCTGCAAAAACCGCTGCCGGAAGGCACCCGTATCATTGGTGAGGAA
>JAGRJA010000017.1 GCA_020443005.1 Pseudomonadales bacterium | reverse complement strand
TAATTGCTTATCATTCCTGACAACTCTTGGCTGTGACTTTCCGGCAGAGTCCATATAATCATCGGAGTTGTCAGCGATTTTTCAGATTTGCAGGGTTTCAGGAAGCATAAAGGTGTTAACGGATTAGCAGCAATGCGGAGTTAGGATGAATCAGAAGATTAAAAATATACCTCGACAAAAGCTCGATATATCTTTAACGGTATGTATCTGTGATACTCAATCAGTATCGGAAGCTGTGCGTGAAATATTTCTGGCCCGTTATCCTGGTGAAGAAAAGGCCTTTGCTATTATCGAAGCGTTTTTCTCTGTGGTTGACCAAATGTATTCCGGTACCTATCCGGGCTATCACAGCTGTGATACGGACTACCATGATCTCAGACATATACTTGATGTTACGCTTGCTGCGGCCAGATTGATTGATGGTCATGAGAAGGTGCATGCCAGCGATGGTGAAGCGCTCGGAATGGAACGGTTTTTGATGGGGGTTACTGGCGCTATTTTTCATGATATTGGCTATATCCGTCATAAAAATGATCGCAAACACAGTAACGGCGCCGAATACACGAAAACACACATCACCAGAGGCGTGAAGTTTCTGCAAAAACTCTTGCCTCAGTATGGCAAATCATCATGGGTGCCGCGTTTGTCTATTCTCTTGCATTACACCGGCTATGAGCGGCAAATTTTTGTTGATGATCCAAAAGATCATAAACTGGGCTGTTTGATGGGTACAGCGGATCTGATTGCACAGATGTCTGATCGGGCATACCTGGAACGATGCAGGGATTTTTTATATAAGGAGTTCAAGATAGGTAATGTTGTGGTACCTGTGGATGACCAGCCAGGAACGCCTTTCGAATCCCCGGTGGCATTGTTGAACCAGACGCCCAATTTCATGAAGATGACGGTTTCCAAGCGGTTGGAAGAGATGTTTAACTCTGTTTATCGTTATGCGGGTGACTATTTCGGTGGTGAAAATCTTTACATGGAAGGTTTGCATAAGAATTGCGCGTTCCTCGAGGAGTTACTTCAACAGAAGAAGCTGCATTTACTCGGCAGAAAGCCGCGATAGTTAACAGAAAATCATTTATACTTCGGCCTGATTTATATCAGGAACTTGTTTTGCGTCAGCTTGTCGAACCTGGCAGATGCACATCATATTGATCAACAAAGAGGTTGTTATGGTTATAAAAAAAAGGCTGGATGGCTTGAATAAGTCCCGCTCGTTTGTGAAGGTGTTTATATTATTGATTTCTGCATTCCTTTTATCCTCCTGCATGACTTATGACCCTTATACGGGTGAACAAAAGGTCAGCAATACAACCAAGGGCGCCGGTATCGGAGCGGTAACCGGTGCAGTGATTGGTGCAGCGACTTCAAGTAAAAAGGATCGTGAAAAAGGTGCGCTGACAGGTGCACTTGTTGGTGGTGCAATCGGTGGCGGTGTGGGTAATTACATGGATCGTCAGGAGGCCAGGCTCAGGCAACAACTGCAGGGCTCTGGTGTTCAGGTTCAGCGGCAGGGCGACAATATTCGTTTGATCATGCCGGGCAATATTACCTTTGCCGTTAATCGTTATGAAATCCGTTCGGATTTTTATAATGTTCTTGATTCGGTGGGTCTTGTCTTGCAAGAGTTTAATAAGACATCGATTAAAGTATCCGGGCATACCGATTCAACCGGTTCTTATGAAACCAATCAGACACTCAGTGAAAAGCGGGCCGAGAGCGTCAAGCAGTATTTGCAAAGTCGCGGTGTTGTTGCTGGCAGAATTCAGGCCTATGGTTACGCTTCGCGTTACCCTGTAGCAAGTAACGATACGGCCTATGGTCGCGAGCAAAATCGAAGGGTCGAACTTGAGCTGGTGCCGATGCAATAAAATCGATAAAAGCAGATGTAAGCAGAGGGGCTGATGCCCCTCTTTTTTATAGGCAAGCACGATTTCATGTGTTAATTCGATACTTCAGGAAAATATGATCAAAATTGAAAACCTGAGTAAGCGTTTCAAGCAGTTTACGGCGGTAGATGATTTAAGTTTTGAGGTTTTTCCAGGTGAGGTTCTGGGATTTCTT
>JAGRJA010000003.1 GCA_020443005.1 Pseudomonadales bacterium | reverse complement strand
TTGCTATCAACAGGCCCTGGCTTTGTATAAAGGGGATTATTTGCCAGAGCGACGCTATGAAGATTGGAGCAGCGCGGAAAGAGAGCGGTTGCAAGTGTTGGCCTTGGGGGTGATGACTACTCTGGCTAACCTGATGCTGTCTCAAAGTCCGCTGGAGAGCATCCGCTTGACCCAACGGGTTTTAAGAATTGATCCAATTTGGGAGGATGCTTATCGCATTCAAATGCAGGCTTATGCCAGCCAGGGCAATCGCCCACTGGCCATTCGCACCTATCAACAGTGTGTAGCGGCGCTGGCCGATGAATTAGGACTAGATCCGCTGCCGGAAACAGTGCAATTGTATCAACAGATTAAGGAAAAATAACCCCCTCGCCTTCTGATGGTAAGGCATACAACTTCGCTTAGGCCACGGACACCCATCCGCCCACCGGCTAAAGCCTACCACAACCCCCTTGTAACTCAGTTGTAACTCCACTTTGCTATAATCCATTTGTAAATCGAGAAAGCAACCATGATGACAAAAAACCATAACATTGCCTCCTTTGTGCTGCGGTTCACCCAAGAGCTGTGGCAAGATGCCCAAAAAGAAGCCCACATCCGCTGGCGAGGGTATATCCGACACGTGCAGGGGCATGAAGAAAATCGGTTCACCGATTTTGCCGAAGCCATCAGTTTTATGCAGCGTCACCTGACCCAATTGACGATGGATACCTTTGCGGGAGACAAAAACATGAGCCAGGAAAAGGTTTTTAACGAAAGTTTTAAGTTATGGGAACAATTTGCCGCAAGTTACACCGACATGATGTTCCAGGCGATGGAACAGAGCCTCAAGCAATCGGAGACCTTTCGGGAAAAAGTGGATGAGGCCCGTGAGAATGCTCTGAAAGCCTGGCAGTTTCCTTTTCAAAGGCATCAGGAAGAGCTGCTGCAAACGGTCAATGCGTTGCAGGCTCAAGTTGCGGCACTCTCCAAGAAAGTAGCCGAGCTTGAGCAAAAGTTAGAAACGGAAACAGAAAAACAAAAGTAAGAAGCTTCGCTCTGCGAAGTAGTCAAAGTCAGTAAAAATAGTTACTAAGGAGAATAATTACGATGGCAACTGCTGCTAAACCCAAAAATGGAACCGTGAATGTCGAGACAGTGGTGACCGAGATGGCCACCGAAGCCAAAGCGGCTGTCGATGCTGTCTTGGAAACTGCGGCCAAGGTCAATGAAAATGGGTTGTCGATGCTTAACGCTCAACAAAAAATGATGAAGGACGGCTTTGAACTGTGGCAGAAATACAATCAAGTCTACTTTGACTTTTTCCTGGACACCACTCGCAAATCCGTAGATCAATCGCTGGCCTTCCGGCGGGAACTAACCCAGGTGTTGGAAAACAGCTTCAAACAAGCCCAAGAGATCTTCAGCGACGAGCAGAAGCTGATGCTTGAAGCGGCGGAAGCAATGCAAGCCCAAACGCAAGCCGCCACCGAACGGGTTAGCCAGATGATGAGTCCCGTTTTTGAAAAATAGATGGTAATTGCCAGGGAGAAGTGGTGATGTTTTCTCCCTGGCGTCTCTTATTAAGTTTAAGCCCTTTAACAAACTCTAATCTATTGGGAGGCGTCGAGGTCATCCTACCTCAGTTCGCATGGCTATCGGTTGAG
>JAGRJA010000209.1 GCA_020443005.1 Pseudomonadales bacterium | reverse complement strand
TGTTGTGGCGAATGCTAACAAAAGCAAACAAAACAAACGATGAGACAACTGGAAGAGAGGCGCTGATGAAAATTTTCGTGATAATCATTCTATTATCGGTTTTTTGTGTGGGCGCGGTGATTACTGTAGAACAGCAAACCGGCAAAGCCTTGGTGAACTGGTCTGAGCTTTTTGAGGTAGAGAGAGGTGGTGACCTGCTGACGACCATCAAAGCCAAACTTTCGTCTATGGATGGAGGAAAGGGGTTTAGCCTGCCCGACAGGGATAAAGCCGGCGAGAATGCACCGCAAACGGTTTACAAATGGCAGGATAGCGAAGGCAACTGGCACTTTTCCCAGGAAGCACCTGAAGGCCAGGAACACGAGACGATGGTTGTTAAACCGGAGAATGTGATGGATATGGGTGTTCGGATGCCTGCCGAGAAAGGCAGTATCAAGGAAAAGTTCCAGCACATCACAGAGCAGTTTGGCGCTGACGATGGGGATGAGGAGGAACATACGCCGGCCTCTTTTTACGAAAGCCAGAAGAAAAGCATGAAAAAGTAGCTTGCTGACGCTTGCAGGGCTGGCCGTATTTTACCCTCCCCCTTTTTTGTGTGGAGTCGGGGTGGAACAGGGTTCCGCCGGGGTGGCTTTGCGGTTTTGTTGGCAGTAATTCCTGAGACAGGATAGAGGGAGACCCTCGTTAGATGAAAAAGCGCATTCTTTTGACAGGCGCCTTTGGCAATATTGGCAGCTTTGTGATTAACGAGCTGTTATTGCAGGGTTTCCATGTTATTGCATTCGATAAAAAAACACCCGTTACTGCGAAAAATTCAAAACGCTTTCAGCACCCCGAAGTTGATATTTACTGGGGAGATATTACCGATAAACAGAGTGTCAAATCAGCTGACCGGATTATTCCCGACAGCATTACCAACAGCTCTCGATGCGCGAGGATTTTTTACAAGTTGTGCTATTTGGCCATAGCTGCATGTCTGACCTGCCGGAATCCTGAGCAGTTGTAGCCAGACACTTTTTTCAAAAGGGCGTGCTATCAAGTGGAGGTCTAATGACTCTTCATCACTGTCTTCCAGTGGTTTAGGGTTATCAATTATGCCCATCTTGAGATTAAGCGTGCTTTCCAGGCTGTTTTTGAAGGTGCCACTGAATATTTCTTTCTGCAGATTGCATAAAGGCCAGCGCAACTGAATCTTTTCCAGAGTTTTGGTTATCGGATTTTCTTTATTCAATATTCCCAGATAACAGATACCTTTTGATGAGTGACAAACCAGCAGGGTGCCAACAGGATCAAGGTGCAGCGTGTCGTAACCCAGGTTTTCGGAAAATGTTCGGGCACTGTTTTGCCAGATGATCTTCTTGTCAGCCATGACTTGCGTAATCCCTGGTGTCGTACAACAGCGGTTTGAGAAATCGCCCGGTATGTGAGTTGCTTTCTTTTGCGATATCTTCAGGCGTGCCTGTGGCGATAATTTCACCACCACCGCTACCACCTTCGGGGCCCAGATCCACAATCCAGTCGGCTGTTTTTATTACATCAAGGTTATGTTCGATAACAACAATAGTGTTGCCGTTGTCGCGCAAACGATGCAGCACTTTTAACAGTTGGGCAATGTCGTAAAAGTGCAAGCCGGTGGTTGGTTCATCGAGTATGTAGAGTGTTTTGCCGGTGCCGCGTTTGGACAATTCACGCGAGAGCTTGATGCGTTGTGCTTCACCACCCGACAAGGTGGTGGCACTTTGCCCGAGCCGGATATAGGAGAGGCCGACATCGACCAGTGTTTGCAGTTTATTGGCGATGGCAGGAATGGCCGAGAAAAAATCATGGGCTTCTTCTACCGTCATATCCAGCACTTCGTGGATGTTTTTGCCCTTGTAGGCTATATCCAGTGTTTCGCGGTTGTAGCGTTTTCCCTTGCAAACATCGCAGGGCACATAAATATCGGGCAGAAAGTGCATTTCAACTTTTGTGACACCGTCGCCCTGACAGGCCTCGCAGCGCCCGCCTTTTACATTGAAGCTGAAGCGCCCCACCTTGTAACCGCGTGAGCGAGCTTCTTGTGTGCCCGCAAAAAGTTCGCGTATCGGTGTAAACATACCGGTATAGGTGGCGGGGTTGGAACGCGGTGTTCTGCCAATCGGGCTTTGGTCGATATCGATACACTTATCAACAAGTTCGAGCCCTTTGATACTGTCGTAAGGTGCGGCACGCAGTGTGCTGGCCTTGTTGAGTTCGGTGGCAGCGATAGGGTAGAGCGTGCCATTGATAAGTGTTGATTTACCCGAGCCGGAAACACCGGTGATGCAGGTGAGCAAACCAAGCGGAATATCAAGCGTCACATTTTTCAGATTGTTGCCGCTGGCATTTTTCAGTGTCAGAATTTTTTTCGGGTTAATCAGCGTACGCTTTTCAGGGACAGCAATATATTTTTGTCCGGAGAGGTATTGGCCAGTGATTGATTCGGCGCAGTTCATGATATCCGGGGCTTTGCCCTGTGCCACAACTTGCCCGCCGTGTACGCCAGCGCCCGGGCCGATATCGATAATATGGTCGGCGCTGCGAATGGCATCTTCGTCGTGTTCGACAATAATCACGGTGTTGCCAAGATCACGCAGACGGGTGAGGGTGTTCAGCAAGCGCTCATTGTCTCGCTGGTGCAAACCGATAGAAGGTTCGTCGAGTATGTACATAACGCCGACAAGACCGGCACCAATCTGGCTGGCCAAGCGAATGCGTTGCGCTTCGCCACCCGAGAGGGTTTCTGCACTGCGGTTGAGCGTGAGGTAGTTAAGCCCGACATCCACCAGAAAGCGAAAGCGGTCCTGAAGCTCTTTCAGAATCTTTTCGGCAATTTGCCCTTTACGGCCTTCGAGTTGCAGTGAGGAAAAATAATCGGTGGCTTCACCCACCGGCATTTCGGTAATGGATGGCAGCGTTCTGCCATCGACAAAAACATGGCGGGCTTCCTTGCGTAATCGTGTGCCCTTGCAGTCGGGGCAATCCTGCGAACTCAAATATTTTGCCAGCTCTTCACGCACCCCGCTGGAATCTGTTTCCCGATAACGGCGTTCCATATTGTTGATGACACCTTCGAAGGGGTGGGTGCGCTGGTAAATATCGCCGCGATCATTGGCGTAGCTGAACTCGATATCTTCATCGCCACTGCCAAACAGAATCACTTCCTGCTGAGTTTTTGTGAGCGTTTCCCACGGAGCATCTATGCTGAAATTGTAATGCTTCGCCAGTGATTTCAGCATGTGATAGTAATAGATATTGCGCCTGTCCCAACCCCTGATAGCGCCCTCGCTGATACTGGATTCCGGAAACTGGATAACCCGTTCGACATCAAAGAACTGTTTGACGCCGAGTCCGTCACAACCGGGGCAGGCGCCGGCCGGGTTATTGAAAGAAAACAGGCGAGGTTCGAGTTCGTCGATACTGTAGTTGCAAACAGGGCAGGCGAATCTGGCTGAAAAAACCGTTTCTTCACCGCCGCTTTCCTTATCCTTGTTCATCGGGCAGATAACAGCCAGACCTTCGGTCAGGTTAAGTGCTGTTTCAAATGATTCAGCCAGGCGGAGTTTCAGGTCGTCGCGGATACTGAAGCGGTCAACCACTACATCAATACTGTGCTTTTTCTTTTTGTCGAGTCTGGGGGCTTCGTCAAGGTCAACAACCAGGCCATCAATGCGCGCCCGAATAAACCCCTGGCTACGCAGTTTTTCAATGATGTGGAGGTGTTCACCCTTGCGGTCACGCACCATGGGTGCCAGCAACATGTATTTTTCACCCTCCGGTAGGGTCATTACATGGTCAACCATCTGGCTGATGGTTTGAGCCGCCAGCGGCAGATCGTGATCGGGACAACGGGGCTCGCCGGCGCGGGCAAAAAGTAATCGAAGGTAGTCGTAGATTTCCGTGATCGTACCGACTGTCGAGCGCGGGTTGTGTGAGGTTGATTTCTGTTCGATCGAAATGGCGGGTGAAAGACCGTCGATATGATCGACATCGGGCTTTTCCATCATGGACAGAAACTGTCTTGCATAAGTGGATAGCGATTCGACATAGCGGCGCTGGCCTTCGGCATAGAGTGTGTCAAAGGCCAGTGAAGATTTGCCTGAACCCGAAAGACCGGTGATGACAATCAGTTTGTCGCGTGGAATATCGAGATCAATGTTTTTTAGATTGTGGGTTCTGGCACCGCGAACCTGAATTTCATCCATTATTGACAGCCTGTTGGAAAAACCGTTGATGATACCATCTTGCTGCCTGTCTGACCCTTCCCACTGTGTTTTTGTTGTGGATATAGGCGCGCCGCAGCCAATGGCAACCGTTTGTACGCGTTAAACCCAAACCCTGTTCACCTGGTGTGTATAGATAACTTGTCCTGAGCACAACAGAGCCTTTCCCCTATTAACTTTTATGTTCTGGCTGATAAGCTTCAGGCTCTGGGCCAATAGCAGACAAGGGGATAATGATGAGCGGTAATGAGCGTGCTGACAAAAACACCGATGGAGAAACAAGTGAATCACTGGCGAGAGCCATGGACGGGCGTAGCTGGGATGACTTTTGTGATGCCTTGAAAGAAGCGGGGCACAAAGTTGTTTTGGCTGAAACTGCACCTGCCAATCCGCTGGATCGGGCAGAAGGCTGGCGTTATATGGCCCGACTGACCCGGGCTGCACTGGAATCCTTCCTCGAAGCGGCCGATACCCAGGCGCCTGCCTTCAGCAGAGCCGTGCATGAAACCATAAAAATGGGAATGGATAACCCCGATAACATCTATCTGGCGGCGCCGGTCAACGGCAACTTCACCTATCGTATTACCGGTACGCGCGGAACCGTGCACTACCTCGGTTTCGGTAGTCAGGCAGGTGGCTATGGCAAGACCAGCTCACTGGATACCACCGGCTACCTTGAAGCGGCCGATATGGATATCGACAAAGACGGGCGTTTTGAAATTATCGCCAGCAAGGAAAAGCAGCCCGGCAACTGGTTGCCGATGGCTGAAGGTACAAGGTTGATACAGGTGCGCCAGACCCGCCTTGATCATAAAAATGAAATTCCTGCACAGGTGCATATCGAGCGTATCGACGGCCCCAATCAGCCGCGACTCCTGAATGCCGAGCGGGTCGACAAGGCGCTGGCCGGTGTCGGCTTTTTTGTTCACGGTACGGCGGCGCTGTTTGCGCAATGGACAGAAGACTTCAAAAAACATACCAACCAGTTGCCGCGTTTCAACCCCGAAAAGGCGGCGCAAGCGGGTGGTGACCCCAATATTGCCTACTACCACAGCTATTTCAAAATTGCCGATGACGAGGCGCTGGTGGTTGAATTGACACCGCCGGAGTGTGACTTCTGGAACTTCCAGCTCGGCAATTACTGGCTGGAGAGCCTCGATTACCGCTACTTTCCGGTACACCTGAACAAGTTCATGGCGAAGTACCGGGCAGATGGCAGCGTGCGTATTGTTATCGCCAAAAGCGACCCGGGTGTCGAAAACTGGATGAATACCTGCGGGCGCAATGAAGGCACCATGTGTGTACGCTGGATCAGGGCGAGTCATCACCCCGACCCGGTGACTCGATTGGTCAAGTTATCCGAACTGGCCGATGCGTGAGCTTAAATACAAGCAGCTTGTTTGAAAAATTATTTAAAACCTAGCGCTTCAGCAGTGACACTGTGAGTTTATGGCAAATTTATAAACACGAGATAACAGGTAGCACAAGAATGAAACGATTCAGCAGAGCTTCAGGAGTTTGATATGAGTGAAATCAGTTTTGCAATTGAGGGTGTTCTCGAAGACGCCAGACAAAAAACCGGGCTTTCCGATTTTGGGGAGAACGATTTTATGGAAGGCCTGCAAGTATTGCTGGAAACATACGACAACAATGGCTATTCCGAACGCGGACGCAAGCGCTGTCGTCGCAGGGTTGTCGACTTGCTCGCTGCCCGTTTGCGCATTGAAAATGCGTTCAAACTTCACCCGGAAATTCGCAATGAAAAAATCAATCAGCCGCTGTTTTTAACCGGCTTGCCGCGTACCGGTACATCGGCCCTGCTCAATCTGTTGGCAGCAGACCCGGCAGCGAGGCCCTTGTATATGTGGGAAGGTTTTAACCCCGAGCCGATTGAAGGTTTGCCCAAGGGTGCGCCCGACCCGCGTTATGAAGGCATGAAAGCTTTCGAGGAGGAGCAAAAGAAAAACCCGGAATTTGCCAAGATTCACGCCACCAGCGTTGATACACCGGAAGAGTGCATCCATTTGCTGAACCATACTTTTTGTGATGTGCAGTTCGGTGTGGAAACCATGATGGAACCCTACGGTTCCTGGTTTCAAAAACAGGATTTACGCAAAAGTTATGCCTACTATGCTGACCTGTTGAGGATGATTCAGTGGCAGCGCCCCGGTGAACGCTGGGTGCTGAAAACGCCCGGGCATTTGTGGGCACTGGATATTCTTGTCGAGCTGTTTCCCGATTGCGGCATCATCATTACCCATCGCAACCCGCTGGAAAGTGTGGCGTCGTATTGCTCGATGATGGCGAATATGATGAAACAACGCGAGTCGTATGACCTGCATGAGCTTGGCCCGGTTTTGCTGGAATACCTTGCCCGAAAACTGGAGCGTGGTTTACAGGCGCGCAGTACAATGAACCCCGACCGTTTTATCGACATTCAGTTTACCGATTTTGTGAATAATGCAGTGGCCACAGCAGAAAGTATTTACGCCCATTTCAAACTGCCATTTGATGATACGGTTGCCAAACAATTGCGCGACTATGACAAGGCACATCCCATGAACAAGCACGGTAAGCATGAGTACAGTCTGGCTCAATATGGCTTGACTGAAGATCAGGTGCTTTCGCGTTTTGATTTCTATCTCCAGCAATATACGATTAATATGGATTGATACCCGGCGGGTATTGCTGGAAAGCAGTTTGTGTATCAGTCAATCGTAACTTTGAACTGAATGGAAAAGTTCGGGTTAAGTGCAGGGTTATTGTCGAAAGCCATTGTGCCCTGAGGCCGAAACCGGATATGTGTTATGGGTGTGTCGGTTGAGCTTGCATTCCAGGTTGGCACACCATCTGTAGCAAAATCGATATCGTCAGACCCTTCACTTGCAGGATTAAATGTCAGGCTCAGGCCGCTTGAGGGTGTGCCGTTGGAAAATTTGATCGGGCCTGTTGTTGAGCCGTCAAAGTTGCCACTGACAAAAGTGGTGTTGACAGGTACAGGGTCTACAATACTTATTGAGTCAAGATCGACATTGCCATCCCCCATATTGGTAACAGTGATAGTGTAGATCATGGTGGCGCCGGGAATGGCTTTCGGGTTACTAAGCGCGTTTACAGGGTCGGAGTAGGTCACTGAAGTTTTCGAAACCATAATCAGCGGAAAACCTGTAACAACATAAACACCACTGAACTCGGAAGTGCCATCTGAGGTGGTGGCTGTGCTGGTAAGCGTGGTGCCAATGCTCACCCCGCCCGGTACGGGTATAGAAAATGAAAACTTGTTTGCTGTACAGGGTGCAGCAGCACAGCTGTCGCCCGTATAACTGCCGGTTGTGCTGTCCGTGTCGCTGCCGGAACCTTCCACTGTTGTTGTCAGGTAGGTCTGCCCCTCACCAAAATCAATGCTGAACGAATTTGGGTTCGGATTGGTGCCGCCATCGGCAATAAACCATTCTATGCTGGCCCCAGCGGGTGCAAAACCACTTACGATCAGATTGCTGCCTGAAATGCCTGCGCCGGTGATGACAGGAAAGTTGAGCAGGTTGTTGGAGCCTGTATCACTGTCACCATCATCATTCTGGGTGACATAGGGCGAAACACCGTTCACATCGAGCGGATCAGTATGCAGGTCGATACCCAGTTGCCCGTTGTTGTATAGGCTGTTTTGTGAAATGGTTGTGCCGGTTTGAGTGGTAGCGACAAAGATGCCGTTTCCGCTGTTGCCATTAATGATATTTTCAGCGATAGAGGTGGTTGCGGTTGTAGTGTTGTACATGGCAATACCGGCAGTAATTGAGCCGCCAGAACCGTTGTTGCGAATGGTGTTTTCTGACAGGTTAAATGTGGTGCCGATGTTGTCAAACTGAACACCAGCAGCAGCATTATCTTCAATCAGGTTGCCTGAAAATACACCAGTACCTACCTGGTCAAAATAAACGGCACTACGCTGACTCTGATTGAGTCCGGTATTTGAAACTTCGTTGCCGGTGAAGGTAATGTCAGTAGCGTTATTGTTGATTCGCACACCGAAACGCTGGGTAAACCCGATCAGGTTGTTGGTGATGGAAGCTGTTGTTCCGCCGCCACCCATAAAAATACCGATGTACGAATCGGAAGCAGGTAGCGAGAAACTGCTGGCTGAAGCCCCGATAATGTTTTCTGTAATATTGATTCCCGTGAAAGCGCCCTGAACGCGAATGTCGGCGTTGGCGTTGTTTGAACCAAAGCCATGAATCGAAATGTTGCGTACGGTAACGTCATCAGCAGTGATGTAAAGACCATTGAGTGCACCTGCATTATCGACAATTTCTATTTCCGGTCTTGCAACGCTTGAAAGTGCAGTTGCAGTTGTGCCAACAGTGCCGCCACTACCAAGGCTGCCACTGTTCGAGTTCCCTGAACTGGTAACCGTGTTTGCAGTTTGTGTTCGGCCATCAATATGCGTTGCATTGTCGGTTATGGCAGAGAGATCACTGTTGACATTAATTACACCCACACCACTGCTAAGTGCAGAAGAGGGCAACATGAAAATGGATGTTTCAACACTCGCTGCAGGGTCAGTAATACCGTTGCTGTCCTGATTCAGGTTGGTGTTTGCCAGTGTATTCGCCACATCGATAAACTGCCGGAAAGAGCCCTGGCCACTGTCATTGGTGTTAACAATGGTGTCGAAATTGAATCCGAAATCGATGTTGGGAATATTGGCACTGGTGATTGTTGCCGGTGCAAGTGATTGTACGGTGGTATTTGCAGGTGCGTTCAGTGTCGCTAATGATGATGAGCCGCCATTAGCCGCTGCATCCGTATCTGCCGGGTTTGCACCGCCAATTTCGTTGGTTACAGCAACGGCGCTGCCACTGCTGGCAGTCGTACGATAGGTTTGTACCGGGGATACACCGGGGTTGCCGCGAACCGAGTTGATGGTGCTGTTAACAGCCCTGATTTGATAGCTGCCAATGCGCTCGGTAAAACTGTAGCTACCGGATGCATCTGTCGTGGCATTACTGATATAGGCGCCAGTCGAAGTGTAAAGTTCTACGGTGCTCCCTGATGAGGCAATAGCATTATTGGCAAAACCGGAGCTGGTGGCAGATGAGTTTGCGGTTGAGTAGTTTCTTCCTGTCCCACCACCGTAGTTAACATCATCAAAAAGTGTGCCGGTCATATCGAAGCAATAGCCCCCGCCTGATATACCGGGAATAGAAGTACCCGTCAAGGAAGTGCTGCTACTGCCGCTTGAACCACTGCCTGCGCCATAGGGCAAGGCAGAGCTAAGCGTGGTTCCGTTGGTGCCTCCTGAAGTGTTGACACTGGCGCCGCCGGCCGATAGTAACACGGCGCCGCCGCCGCCGCCCCCGCCGGGGCCATGTGCATTAGAGCTTGAACCACCCTGGGTTGGCCAGGCGTTGCCTCCGTTGCCTCCTCGGGCATTGACAGTCAGCCCGGAAAAGTTGCCCGTTGTGGTGTACATCAGCACAGAGCCACCGGCACCGCCGCCGCCGGAGCCATCGTTTTCTGCGGTCACACCATTGCCGCCGTTTACCGTAATGGTACCTGAACCTGTGATGCTGTTGGATCGGGAAATAAAAATACCGCCGCCGGCACCACCACTGCTCATGACGCCAGAGCTGTTGTTTCTTCCACCGGCACCACCACCACCACCCATAACAATAGAAGAAGCACTGGCATTGAATGTGGCACCCGGGAATCCACCGATATTGTTGCCATTGGCAGTGGAGCCGTTCCAGGTATAACCACCACGACCACCCTGACCACCGTTCGAACCACCACCCCCACCGGCGTTGTGGTTGGTGCCTGCCGTTACATCATCGCCACCGCCACCGGCATTACCCGGTGCACCATTGGCAAATGAGCCATTCGGGTAACCTTCAATACCCGTATTGGTAATGGTATTGCTGACTGTGCTGTAAACATAGCGCGGTGTACCTGCAGTACCTTCACCTTTTGAGGCGTGATATCCCGCTGTTGAGAGGCTTCGGTAGTCACTCGGGTAAGGGCCTCCGCTGTAGCCAATCTGTAAGGCGCCACCTCCGCGAAAACCGTACCCGGTAAGATCAACCGTGCCGTTCAGGGTCAATGCCGCCTCCACATCAATAGCGATAACGCCACCTGTACTGCCATTCCAGGGGCTCGCCGTCAGTGAAGAGCTCAAGGTTGCTGTGGTGTACTGCGGTACACGAATAACCTGGAAAGTACGCCTTCCCCGTGTGGCTGTAGGTGCATCATTGTAATAACTGTTGATCAGGCCATTTCCGGCTCCCAGCCCCTGAATGCTAACCGAGCCACCACCCACAGCTGAGGTCGCTCGTACAAACTCGTAATTACCCGCAACAATGCCGGTCGAACCTTGAGCCGGGTCTCCGGATACGCCGTCACCGTAGGAATTCGTGTTTGAGCTGTTGAGTTCTGCACCCTGCATTTGAATTATCAACAACAGGTCACCACTTCCGACAGCTGTGGCTGCGCCAGTGGGGCTGCCAACAGGAATGCTGGTACTGCCGGCAGATACTGTGCCGGCTGAAGATGCGGGGTAATAGGTGTTGATAATACCGCTTAAGGTACCGCCAGCGCCGTCTTTCCCCGGCGTTGCACAGAAGTAGGCTTGCGCTGAAGCTGATAGGAAGAAAATGGTGGCAATAAAGCCCAGTTTCAGCCAGTAACAGATTGTGAAGGGGTAAGTATCAGGTGAGCGCATAGTGGCGATTATAACTCGCATGTCTTAATGTTTGGAAGCTATTGGAAGGTAATTGGCCGCACAAGCCAAGCTGCCTTTAAATTGGTTTTGGGCAAACTGGATAGTTTATTTTCAGCACCACCGTCTTTCATTTTTCACGCTGTATATTCGTGTGAAGAAACATTCTGCTTCGCCACCCAGCGGAATAGTTCATCGTTTAATCGCTAAGTGTTTGCCTGTTGGTTTTTTGTCCGATTCAGGTTGATTTGGAATTACACGCCAACCCCTGATGCGGACGGTTTTGCTCCTGAGTGCTTTTGTTATGTGTTGTACCGTGATTATTTGTTATGACCCTGACTCTTGTGCTGGTGGAAAAGGTGTGTTTCCACGGGTGAAACAATCATAAAACGCCTATTTATCAATGAATTATCAGTTAAATATTGAGGGTTATTTGATCTGGGTAGTGGTTAGAATAAAGCGAATGGTTTAATATGTGCGATGGCTGGATTCGTGTCTGTGTTGAGCGAGTCTGGCCTGTTTTTTTAACAAGGAGCCAAAAACATGAAACACTTATACAAAACGCTACAAACGGGAGCCTTTGTGGCTGCCACGGCGCTTTGGTCGCAGGGCGCGTTTGCGCTCGGTACAGCGGCCGGCACCGATATTGTCAACACTGCGCAAGCAACCTATAACATTGGTACGGGTGGCCCGGGTACAACGACCCCGAGTAACCCGACCACGACAACGGTTAATGAGTTAATCGATGTTGATGTTACCTGGATTGATGCAGCACCCGTTACAGTAACTTCAGGGGATGTAAACCGGGTTACCAAATACACCGTAACAAACATCGGTAACGGCAATGAGAACTTTGACCTGACATCATTGAGTACTTTGCTGGGTGATGATTTTGACCCGGTTCTCTCTTCACCAAACAACATCTATCTGGATAATCCGTCAGGCATCGTGGGTCAGTATGATGTTACTGATACACCGGTTTCCCAGACAGGTGTGTTGGCACCCGATGATGTGGTGACCATTTTTATTCTTAATGATATTCCAACCGGCTTGAATGATGCCGATACCGGTGATACCCAGTTAACAGCGACTTCTGTCACAGGCACGGGTGCACCTGGCTCCAGCCTGCCCAATGCCGGCGATGGCGGCACCATCTCTGCCGTATTCGGCAACAGCGGCGGTGATGATGCCGATACCGGTACTTATATCATTTCCGGTGTTGTCGTCACGCTCACCAAATCAGCGGTGGTAACTGACCCCTTCGGTGGCAGTGAGCCGGTACCCGGTGCAACCATCGCCTACACCATTCGGGTGTCGGTAACCGGTAGTGGCACAGCTGCCAACCTGGTGATTGCCGACCCGATTCCTGCCAATACCAGCTATGTGTTGAACAGTATCCGGCTCGATACCACTTCAGGCAGCGGTGCAGCCTATGTGTCGCAAACCGATGGTGGTGGTGATGATGCATCGGATTACAACAATACCAATGGTAATGCGGTGACAGTTGATTTGGGTAATGTGACAGCGGCTGCTGTAGATACCTTTATTACTTTCAATGTCACCATCAACTAGGAGTAAGTGATGTTAAAGCTGCTGAAAAACAGCTTGTTGGCTCTTGTTGTGATTGCCAGCCCGGTATGGGCTGGCTCTCTCACGCTGAGCAATATAGCTGAAATAGAAGTCACGGAAGTGAATGATCAGGGTGAAGAGATTGTAAAACGGGTGCCGGCTGATCTTGTGGTTCCCGGTACAGAAGTCATCTATACCATCACGGCAAACAACGAAGGCGATATGGAAGCGGCCAATGTTGTGATTGCCAACCCCGTTCCGGAGCACACTGTCTATATCGGTGGGAGTGCAAGTAGCTCAGCCATGGGCAAGTCGACGCGCATCGTTTTTTCGGTGGATGGCGGCAGTACCTTCGATGTGCCGGAAAACCTGGAAATCATGGATGAAGATGGCACCGTTCGTTTGGCTTCTGCAGAAGAGTATACCCATGTGCAATGGGCCTTCGATTTTGCAATACCGCCCGGTGCGAAAGTGGATGTGTCTTTCCGTGTGTTGTTGAAGTAAAGCATACACGGCATAGGGATTTTATAGGAAAAGCTGAGGGATTAGCAGTAATCAGGAAGTGGTGAAGCATGCTTTTTGAAGCGTGTACCAAGCGGGTGTAAACCAACACCTTTTTTTTAATGTACAGAGAGGACAATGCCATGTCTTTTAAACTGAATAAAAACCTCGCCCGATGGGTGGCTGCCGGATTTTTTGCCACAGCTGGCCAGATGGCTTTTGCAGCATCAACCGAAACACCGGCTGATACCGATATCACCAACACGGCAACGGTCAGCTACAGTGTTAGCGGTGTTGCTCAACCCGATGAAACCGGTACCCGTGTTTTCAAGGTGGACAACAAGGTCGATCTCACGGTTACTGGTGGTACCACCAATGTGGTTGCTAATGCAACTGATCAGGTCATCACCTTCACTGTTACCAACACCGGTAACGAAACCCAGGGTTATGCGCTGGATATCGAAGCCAACGGTGGTGACGACTTTGATGCCAACAATGTGCGTATCTATGTGGAAGACGGTACAACGCCCGGTTTCCAGATTGGTGAAGATACGCTCTATACGGCGGGCAGTGGTGTCAATATTGGTGACCTCGATCCCTTTAGTGGTACAGGTGGCGATGCAATCAATGTCTATGTAGTTTCAGATATTCCTACAAGCGGCGGCGGTACGGCTCCTACCGACGGCCAGACGGCGGAATACAATCTGTTGGCAACGACGCTGGTTGCAGGTTCTACTACTGTTCAAGGGCAAACTGCAGGTGCGGATACCTTCAACGCGGTTGATGTGGTCTTTGCCGATGAAACCGGTGGTTCAGCAGGGCCTCACAGCAGTGATGCGGTTGAAGATGGTCAAGCCTCTGCGACTGGTACTTACTTGGTTGCTTCTGCGCAGCTCTCGGTTACCAAAACCTCTGCGGTGATCAGTGATCCGGTGAATGGTGCCACCAACCCGAAAGCGATTCCGGGTGCAACGGTTCGCTATACCATTACTGTATCCAACGCTGGCGGTGCATCAGCAAGTGCAACCGGTGTAACGCTGGTCGACTCCATTCCGACCAATACCACCTACACCGCCAACACCATCACCCTAGATGCAGCAGCACAAACTGATATTGATGATTCGGGTGTACCTGTTGATAACTCCGACTTTAATGTTACCAATGCCGGTGCCGTAACGGTTGTTATCGGCACAGTCGCTGCAGGTGCAAGCAATGTAGTGACCTTTGATGTAACCATTGACTAGGATTAACGGTTAATGGCATTGCAGGTGTCCAATGGTTAGACATCTGTCCAAGACATGGCAAGAGCAGGGGGTGGCCTTCGGGCTGCCCCTTGCTTTTTTGCGTCTTTTGGCAGGTTTTTTTCCGCTTTTTGGTCGAAAGTCCAGACAGGATACCTCGAATTTTTACGCCATATCTGCTAACTGTTTCCGGCTGTTCGCGCTTCCCTTTTTGCTGTTTTTCGTGCTTCCACAGAGTGTGTTTGCCGTGCCTGCAGGTACGCGCATCGATAACACCGTAACCGGTACCTATACCCTGGGCACGACCCGGGTGATTACCAGTTCGAATACAGTAACAACGGTGACAGTGCTCGCAGTAACGGCCGATTCAGTGGTTTTTGACAGCAGTAACGGGTTGGCAATAGATGGTGCTCTGATCAGACTCGTCGATGCTAATACCGGCTTGCCCGCCACTGTGCTGGGTGATGACGGTATCAGTGCTTTCCCCAATACGATCACTTCAGGTTCAACGGTAACGGATGCCGGAGGCAAGGTGTATAACTTTGCAACGGGGCATTACCGTTTTCCTGTGGTCAATCCCGGTAATTATCGGCTTGAGGTTACTCCGCCGGGTGATTACCTGTTTCCAACCGGGTTTTCTGATGCCGTGTTGCAAACGATTCCGGGTGCGCCCTGGAGCCTGAATACCTCAGGTTCAAGAGGGCAAAATTTCAGTGTTGTGAGCACAGCCTTTGATATCGATATTCCTCTCGATGCAAAATCTGTTTTCGTGACAAAAACAGCCAACAAGTCGGTTGTTGGCAAAGGCGAATATATTCAATATTCCGTTTCCATCGATAACACATCGCGTGCTTCAGATTTACTGGCAACGATTTTGATTGATGATCTTCCTGTGGGATTTCGCTACAAAAAAGGCTCTGCCGAGCGCAATGGTGTGCCTTTGGCTGACCCGGTAATTTCGGCAAATGGGCAAAACCTTCGATGGGCTTTGGGAACGGTGAAAGCGGGCGGCAAAGAAGATATTCGTTATGTTGTTCAGGTAACTTCCAATGCCAGAACCGGGGATGCCGTAAATCTTGCACGCACGACTTCGGCGGGTGGCATTAATTCAGGCATTGCTCAACAAACCGTTGTTGTGCGGGAGGATTTGTTTACCGATAAATCATTTCTGGCGGGTCGAGTGATGATTGATGCCTGCGAATTACCTGAGGATGCACCACCGCCAGCCGGTTTGCAAAATGCGCGAATTTACCTTGAAGATGGAACCTATGTGCAAACCGATGAAGAGGGACGCTGGCATATTGAAGGTGTTAATCCGGGTAGTCACATCGTTCAGCTTGATGTGGAAAGTGTGCCGGATGAATATGAAATTGTGATTTGTGAGGCCAACACAGCACATGCTGAAACGCCGTTTTCGCAGTTTGTTGATCTGAAAAGAGGGTCGTTGTGGCGTGCAGATTTTTATGTAAAAAGTCGCCCGCCCCGTGAAACACAGCTTACTCAATGGCTTTCAGCCAAGGCTGTTTCTGCAACAAGCTATGAGCTGTTATTAAAATTGAATGCCGGCGATGTACCTGTTCAGAACCTGAAAAGCATGTTGAGCTTACCTGATGGGTGGCGGCTGGATGAAAGCTCACTCTCTATAAACGGTGAGGCATTCACAGACTATCAGTTGATGGGGTCGACACTGGTGATTACCCTGGGTAATCAAGCGAGTGAATTTACAAAAGATATCGCCATGCGCATCGAAGCAGATAAAACGCTTGATGCAAATACTGATGAAGTTTCGACACTGAAAGTTACCGGTATGTTCAGCACCAATATCATGAGCAAAGCGCGATTGCCTTTATTGAAGCTTGATTTGAAAAACGATGCGCAGGCTGAAAGTGCAACCACGATTTCTGCCAACTGGGAAAAAAGCCGGTCAGTGGGCTGGGTTGAAGAAGAGCAGCTTCGCGAACATGAACAATATGACGGCAGCTGGTTGGCGAAGGCTGATGATACGGTTGAGTTGCTTTACCCGAGTGAGAAATACAGCCCGCCGATTCCGGCAATTCGCATTGGTGTAAAGCATCATCCCCGGCAAAAGGTAGAACTGACAGTCAATGGCAAGCCTGTTTCAGGTTTGAACTATGATGGTAAAACCAAAAATGCTGATGCCACTGTAGCCATCAGCCGCTGGCGAGGTGTTGATTTGCAGGAAGGTGATAATGCCCTTCGTGTTGAAGTGAAAGATGCAAGCGGAAGCATTGTGAAAACCATTGAGCGCAATGTGCACTATTCCGATGTGCCGATGTTTGCCAGATTGGTGCCTGAAAAATCAGTGCTCACTGCCGATGGCAAGAACAATCCGATTATTGCTGTGCAGTTTACAGATCGACAGGGTTACCCTGCACGCTATGGGTCTATTGGTAAATATGAAATCAATGAGCCCTATCGCGGTCAGGATACTGTTGATGAGGAATTGAAGGGAAGCGTGCTTACGCAACTTGAAGATAATCATCCTGAATATCGCATCAATAACGATGGTATTGCTTATATACCGCTTCAGGCAACTTCGGTTTCCGGTGAAGTGGTGATGACTTTCAGATTTACCGATCGAACAGAAGAAGTGCGTGCCTGGTTACAGCCAGCTCAACGCGATTGGGTGTTTCTGGGTTTGGCAGAGGGCTCGATGAGCGAGCATATGGTGTCGGGTGACAAAACCGGAGCAGATGCCAATGATATGGATAATGGCACTGTAACGGATAGTCGAATTGCCTTTTTTGCAAAAGGTTCAATAAAAGGTGAGTGGTTGCTGACGGCTGCATACGATACTGACAAGGAAACCGAAAGTCGTTTCAAACGCACGATAGACCCGGATACCTATTACACACTTTATGGTGACAATACTACCCAGCAGTACGATGCGGCCAGTACCAGCAAGCTGTATTTGAAAATAGAAAAAGAACGCTTTTATGCGATGTATGGCGACTTTGATACCGGGTTGACCGTTACCGAACTGGCTCAATATAACCGTAGTCTTACCGGCATTAAAACCGAGTACCAGAGTGAAAAATGGCATGTAAATGCTTTTGTTGCCGAGACGGAGCAATCCTACCTGCGCGATGAATTGCGAGCTGACGGTACCAGTGGCATCTATCGTTTAACACGCAGGAATATTCTGCCCAACAGTGAGAAGATTACGATTGAAGTAAGGGATCGTTTTCACAGTGAAAAAATCATCAGCACCGAGCAGCTGAACCGCTTTGTGGATTACAGCATTGACTATGATACAGGTGCTCTCTGGTTCAAGTTTCCTGTGCACTCGCAAGATGTGAATTTCAACCCCCGATATATTGTTGCTGAATACGAAAGCACGGACAAGAAAGATAATAATTTTACCGGAGGAGGTCGTGTTTCCTATAAGCCTGTAGAAAATCTGGAAGTTGGTGTGAGTTTGATTACTGAAGGGAATAAAGGTGCAGAAGGGCAATTGGCCGCAACCGATTTAACCTACCAGCTAACAGAAAATGTTGAGCTGAAAACCGAAGTGGCGCATAGCGAAAGAGAACAGAACTTTATCAAAAACAGTGGCAAGGCGTATACAACCGAGCTGACCTATCGCGACCAGCAACAGGAAACGCGGTTATATATGCGCGATATCAGTGGTGATTTTGGTTTGGGTCAACAAAGCACTTCCGAATTGGCAACACGGAAATTGGGTGTCGAAAACAACTGGCAGCTGGGTAATGATTTGATGATTGACTCGGAAATCTATCGTCAGATCAACACCTCAAACAGTGATTTTCGTAGCGTGCTCGATACGCGGCTGCGTTACCAGCAGGAATTATGGGATGCTTATACAGGTTTGCGTTACGCTGAAGATGAAGTTGCAGGTAGCAAGTTGTCTTCATCGCAACTTCTGTTCGGTGGTTCGCGAAAATTAACCGATCGCATCACCTTGTATTCGGATGCGGAGGTGTTGCTTGACTCGCGCGGTCAGGATGAAAATGCTGATTTCCCGAATCGCTTGTCTGTGGGTGGTGATTATTTAATTAATGAAAAGGTCGACATATTTTTAAGGCAGGAAATTAGTTGGGGCGAATTTGAAGATACTGAAAGTACATTAGCCGGTATTCGGTCCAGGCTCTGGAGCGGCGCAGAAACAACAACAACGCTGCAACGTGATAATACACTGGATGGAGAGCGTGTTTTTGCGACTTCCGGTTTGGTGCAAAATTTCAGCTGGGGAGAGGGCTGGCGTGGCGATGTTTCTCTGGATCGCAGCCAGACCATCAGTGAAAAAGGCAGCAGACCGGCCAAGGTCAATACCGTTGTACCTTCGGTGAGTGGTTCCGATAGCAGTGATTATGCAGCCCTGTCGCTTGGTTTGGGTAGGGTGCTTGATACGCATGAATGGACTTCCCGGCTGGAATACAGAACGGCAGACACAGAAGACAAGTGGAATACAGCATTTGGCTTTCATCGTGATCTGTCCAAAGGCGTCGCAATATCAACAGGGGTTCTTTATAACCACACGCTAAGTAATGCGGGTGAGAGACAAACCACCCTTGATATAAACCTGAATATGGGGTGGCGTCCACTCGATAGCGACTGGATTGTTTTCGAGCGTTTTGACCTGGTATTTGAAGCGCAAAATGGTGGAGCCTTCGATTCCCGAACCCGCAAGGCGATACAGAATTTGCATGCCAACTACAAGCCGGATTTGCGCAACCAGTATGCATTCCAATACAGTGCCAAATATGTTCTCGATACGATTGATGAAGACGATTACCGGGGGTTTACCGATTACTGGGGAGCCGAGTACCGGCGTTTCATTGATAAAAACTGGGATGTTGGCATACAGGGGGGTGTCTTGCATAACTGGGACGCCAATAACTGGAATGGCACGGCAGGTGTGTCGCTAGGCTTTAGCCCTGTAAAAAATACCTGGATAAGCCTTGGTTATAATTTTATCGGTTTTCGCGACGACGACTTTTCGAATGCCGAATACACTGATAAAGGCCTGTTCCTGAAATTCCGTGTCAAATTTGATCAGGAATCCTTGCGGGATATGGTAAAAAACTTCCATTGACTTGCGTCATCAAGACGCCTTGTTCAGCCCGATGATCAACCCAAGAACCCCGGCCCGGTTTAGAATGTTTCGTTTGACTTCGCCCTGCTCTGGGAGGAGGATCAGATGATGGCCAATCACTTTGGCGAAAGAGAGGGTTTGCATTATGAAAGAATGGCAAATTGCCGAGCCACAAAAACAGGTTCCAGCTCCGGAATCAGTGTCCTCTGAAGTAAAGGCTGTTTTTGGTCAGGGTGATGCCTCTTTTGTTGCGGCAGGTGGTGAAGAGGGTATACGGCAACTTGTAAACGATTTTTATGCCGAAATGTCCAGCTTGAAGCAGGCCGAAAAAATACGCGCTATGCATCCGGCAGATCTCGCGGTTTCCATCGATAAGCTCTCAAGGTTTTTGTGTGGCTGGTTGGGTGGGCCAAAACGCTACAGTGAAAAGTACGGAAAAATTCACATACCCGTAGCCCATCGGCATCTGGCGATAGGAGAAGCAGAGCGGGATGCCTGGTTGGCCTGTATGGAGAAAGCAATCGCCCGGCAAGCCTACAGTGAGGCGTTCAAGTCATACTTGCTCAAGCAACTTGCTGTGCCTGCCGAACGCTGTCGAAATTGCTGATACCAAAAGAGGTCGCTCCACTTTCTGTTATGATGGTAGCGAAGCTTGTTGTGGCGAATGCTAACAAAAGCAAACAAAACAAACGATGAGACAACTGGAAGAGAGGCGCTGATGAAAATTTTCGTGATAATCATTCTATTATCGGTTTTTTGTGTGGGCGCGGTGATTACTGT
>JAGRJA010000208.1 GCA_020443005.1 Pseudomonadales bacterium | reverse complement strand
GGCAAACCGGCTGTCCGCAAACCCGCTGGTAACCGAAACGGCAATAGTGGTAATAGCGGCAAAAGCAGCTACAACTGGTAAAGCCTAACCTGCAAAAAACCTCGCGCCGCCTGCTTTGGCTGTAGCGAGGTTTTTGCCTTCACATCCCCTGTTGCTCACCATTCGCGTCGGCTGGCATATTTCAATTATGTCGCTATAATCGCGCTCGCAACACGCTCGTCTAAACCAACCACTTGATAAGGATATCAGGATGAAAACACCCGCTTTGACCAAACCCGTTCTTGCACTTTTCGTGATTGCCTTGCTCACCCTGCAAGGCTGCGGCACCCCCGTTCCATTCCAGTACAGCTACCAGCCCTCCGGTATCACACCCGCGTTCACGCTGGAAGATGCCCGGCCGGCAGCCGATCTTGGCGCCAAAAGTCTTTCGCTGATTATCACCAGCGACAACTACGGCATCTTCCGTTTAGCCGATAACGAAGTGCAGCCCGATAAAATACAGTTCCTGCGCGATAGCCTCAGCCGGCAACAACAGCGGTTACCCGCCAGCAGCAGTATCGTGGTCAGGCGTTTTGCGGTCTACAACAACCTGCAACAGGTGATCAAGCGCAACAACAATATCGGTTTTCTCACCGGCCCCCTCGGCGTAGCCGGCGATATCAGCCTCAACCCCGGCCAACTGCCTGCTGCCATCATGGCCGAACTTGAATTCACTCTGGCTGCTGCCAGCACCAGCCCCGCAACCTGCCAGGCCAAAACCGGCGTGCCCTATGTTGTTGATAAAAAAACAGGTCCCAACAGGGCTGAAGTTGAAAACGCCATTCTTGCCGCCATGCAGCAGGTGATTGAGCTGGCCCTGCAATCCTGCCTGCCGGAATAGTCAGATCAGTATTGTTTACAGGATTTATGTATATAATGGTAATATACAGCTGTGATTGATCTGAATGAAATTAGCGGCTTTGACTGGGATGAAGGCAACGCCCGAAAAAGTGAAAGCAAACATGAGGTAAGCCGGTCAGAGGCTGAGCAAGTATTTTTCAATCAGCCCTTGCTCATGTTGCGGGATACGAAGCACAGCGATACAGAAAGCCGCTTTCATGCACTTGGTAAAACTGACAGCCAGCGAAAGCTGCATGTCAGCTTCACCCTGGGAAATAACGACACCCTGATTCGTGTTATTTCGGCAAGAGATATGCATAAAAAGGAGAGAAGTCTGTATGAACAAAACCGCTAAAGTGCCAAAATTTAAAAGTGAAAGCGAAGAGCGTGCTTTTTGGGAGACGCACGACAGCAGTGATTATCTGGACTGGAGCAAGGCCAGTGCTGTCAGTTTGCCCAACCTCAAACCCTCTACAAAAACTATCTCAATTCGGTTGCCGGAAAGCCTGCTCGAAAGTATCAAGGTTGAAGCGAATCGCCGGGATATCCCCTATCAGTCACTGATCAAGGTTTGGCTGGCTGAAGATGTAAAGGCAAGCAGAGCAAGCGATAAAAACTGAATCTGGCCGTATTGTCAGCCGCAGCACTAAAAACCTTGTAAGCCCCATACCTTATCTGGCACACTCCTAGCCCTATAACAACAAGTGATACCACCGAAAGGAAGCAAACCGCACAGGAAGGGAAGCCGGCAAACAGGAAGCGTGCTGGCATGGCAGATTGTCCATTTTGTAACATCGCTCACGAGCTGGCTCAGCAGGGTAACAGCGAGCGCGTATTGTTGGAAAACACCCACGCCTTCGCCATTCGTGATAGCTTCCCCGTAAGCCCTGGCCACAGCCTTATTATTCCCAAACAGCACACCGGCTCGTTTTTTGAACTCGAAACCGCAGTGCAACACGCCATGCTGGCGCTGCTCGAACAGGTGAAGCGCGAGCTGGAGCAAGAACCTCCACCCCCGGAGCAATTCACACACCTTGCCGAACCAGCCGGGCATTATGTATGTTCAGAAGACCCGCCGCTTTACCGCGTAACCAACTGGGAAGAAAAGCAAAACCGCAAACCTCATAGCTACAACATTGGTATCAATGATGGCCCCGAAGCCGGGCAAACCGTGCCGCACTGCCACCTGCACCTGATTCCGCGTTATCGAAGCGATGTGAAAGATCCGCGGGGTGGAGTGCGCTGGGTGATTCCCGACAAGGCGGATTACTGGAGTGCAACATGAGCAAACCACTGGCCGATACACGTTTTCTCAAAGATATCCGCCTCACCGAGAATGAACACATTGTTTGGCAGGGCGGCGCAGATCGCAGCGGCATCACCATCGAACTGCTGCGCGGTGTACTCAGCCTCATTGTCATCGTGGCATTTTTTACCTTCTTCTTTCATTTCGACGAACTGCTGTTTATCGATAACCCTGAATACACGCCACCTGCCAAAGAGCAAACACAAACCTCGCTGCAAAATAAAACACAAAGCAAAAATACGGATGGCGAAACGATTAAGGTGGCAACAGAAAAAGCAAAACCGGCCAGTAATGCAGCCAAAAACACCATACCTGCCATTATCCCCAATACACCTTTTCTCTGGCTAATGGGTATCAGCGTATCACTGGCCATCGTGTTCGGTGGCGCCATCATGGCCTGGCTCAAAATTCGCAACTACTGGTTTGTGGTTACCAGCGAGCGCGTGTGCATACAAAGCGGCATCATCAACATACAAGTGGTTACCATCGACCTCGACAAAATTGTTTCCATCATTGTCGCGCACTCCTTCTGGGACAGGCTCTTCAACACCCACTCCATTGAAGTGATTCACCCCGGCGGCAAATCGGTGCAACCCAATGGCCTTAATATATTCAACCCCTACCGCATACAGTATGTGTCGAACAGCCAGCAACTGCCTACTGAGCTGCTCAGTCACTGGTTGCCGCGGGATAATGGGGGGAGGGGGTGAGTCTTTCTGATAATGATGCAATCAGTTTTGCAGAGCGTGTACTGAGTTTATTAGATCAAGGTTCTTTCAGTAGCTCTTATAAATACGCTGTTTTACTGGGAATCATGGATGTCGTGATGGAACGATCCAGTAAAAGCGGAGTCCCACCGACTACACTGACAACGTGGCAACTGGCTGAAAAGGTTTTGGAGCTTTATTGGCCGCAATCAATTGGTTTTCAAATAAACAAGTCCTGCAATGACATTCTTAAACAAAATACTGGTAACCAAGTGGCAATCATTAACCTGATTGTTGATTTCAGAAAACGCTCAGAACTTGGTGCTGCAGCTCCATTGTTCTCGGTGAAAACCAAATACAAAAGTGAATATCAAAGATTGGTCGAAGAAGTTGAGTGGAAACTGATAGAAATGCCATTGCCGAAGTTGCAAAGAATTGGAAGCCAATATCGGGAGTTTATCTATCATATTAGTTGGGACGATAGTGTTTCCAGATCGACTGTTAGAAAGTGGCATAAAAACCAATCAGGTGATTTTAATAATCAAATAATGTTAGCTGATTTCGTAGGGGAGTATCTTGTTAGACTTAATAGTTTGTTGAGACCATTGATTCAGAAGGAGTGGTCAGCAATGGTTGCTCAGATTAATAAATTAGAAGAGTCTAAGTTGGAAAATTTCTTGTTTTCTGCTTCTCGTGCCGGTGCAGCAAAATTATGTGAACCTTTACGAGAACTGCAAGAAAATCGTTGTTTTTATTGTCATCAATACATTGGTAATTCAGGAAAGTTAAAACCCGAGGTGGATCATTTTATTCCTTGGGCTCGATATCCAAATGACTCGCTTGCTAATTATGTTGTTTCACATAGCATTTGTAATGCTAATAAAAAAGATTATTTGGCCGGTAATGCCCATGTCGAAAATTGGGTGAAAAGGATCAGTGGGAATAACTCGTATTTGTCAGATTTGGATTTTATTGCTAAGCAAAACAATTGGTATCTGGGTGAGACTGAGATGAAGGGTGTTGTATCTACGATTTATCAACATACTCTGCCAGAAGTTGAACTGTGGAAGTTAGGAAAAGAGTTTGAGTTGATAGATAAACCCTACTTGTCAGAATTGTTTTCAATTATGTAAAGAAGAATCGCTTGGTTCTGAATGAGGTTAGTTGATTTTGCAAAGAAAATCCTGGAGCCGTGAAGAGCAACTATTAGCGCTGCATTTGTATTGTTGTTTGCCTTTTGGGCAATTGCATCAAAGAAATAAAGAGATTGTTGCTGTTGCTGAGTATATTGGTAGATCACCTTCAGCTGTGGCTATGAAAGCCTGTAATTTTGCAAGCCTTGACCCAGCACTTCATCGTACAGGTTTGGGGAATGTTAGTGCTTCTGATAGGGTTTTGTGGGGCGAGTTTATGGAAAACTCGGCGTCCGTTATAGAGCAAGCTGAAGAACTTTACAGCAAAATTGGATTGCTCCGTGCAGAACAGGTGAGTTTGCAACAAAGTAGTGATACCGAAACGATTCGTGAAGTGAAGGTGCGCTTGGTTCAAGGATTTTTCAGAAAAGCTGTGCTTTTAAGTTACGAAAATCGATGTGCTATTTCCGGGCTGGAGATACCTGAGCTACTCGTGGCCAGTCATATCATTCCTTGGTCTGAAAACAAGTTAAGAAGAGCAGACCCGACAAATGGTCTTGCTTTGAATGCATTGTTTGATAAAGCGTATGATCGTGGTTTTATTACCATTGATAAGCATTATCGGGTTAGGTTGTCTTCTGCTATTCGAGAAATTGAGTCTCGGCACAAGGTTTCGCCCGATTTGTTTTCAATAGGAGGCCAAAAAATCACTTTGCCCAAGCGGTTTTTGCCAGACCCTATTGCGTTAAATTGGCATATGGAAAATGTTTTTCAACATTAATTTAAGGAAAGCTATGACAAACACAACAAAACTCGCCGTCCTCATCGACGCCGATAACGCCCAACCCGATATCGTTACGGGCTTGCTGGAAGGAATTAAGGGGTTAGACTAACAATGACTAAAAATTCTCATTACATCCTGATTGATTACGAAAATGTGCAGGTGAAATCACTGGCCTTGCTCAAGGACGCGCACTTTCAGGTGCGTGTTTTTCTTGGTCCAAAAAACTCAAAACTGGCCACTGAATTTGTATTAGCCATGAAAGCACTGGGCGAGCGTGGAGATTTTATTGTGCTCGATGCAGGCGGTGCTAATGCACTGGATTTTCATATTGCCTATTATCTGGGCAAGCTGGCTGAGCTGGACTCGAGTGCAGCGTTTTATGTGATTTCAAAAGATAAAGGTTTCGACCCTTTGATTGCTCATCTGAATAAAAACGGCATTGCTTGTGAGCGTGCAGTTGCGATAGATGACATGTCTTGTTTTGGACATCTGCCTAAACCAGCGCAGACACATACGGCGAACAAAAGTGTATCGAAAGCTCCGGCAGCAAAAAAAACAGTCACAAAGAGTGAAAAAAAACCGGCAACAAAAATGAAAGCCGATGAATTGGTAATCAAGGTGGTAGAGAATTTAAAGAAGCGTTCAGCAGGTTTGCCACGCAGCGAAAAAACCTTGCGCAGTGTTATCGGCAATGTATGTGGTTCTGTTTATTCAGAGAAAGAAATAGAAGCCGTGTTTAATCGCCTGGTTAAAACGGGTGTGGTTGATAACAGCCGTGTACGCCTTGAGTACACATTCGCTAATTCCTGAGCAAGTGATCTGAGGTGTTTGCCTATCATGTCTACATTTAAAAATATGCGTGCTGATCTGGATGGCCAACAGGCGCATCATCAAAACTGGTACGTTGTGGCTTTTGCCGATGAGCTGAAAGCAGGGGAGGTGATTGGCAAGGATTTTCTCAATACGCGGGTGGCGGTTTATCGCAAGGCGTGTGGGGAGGTGGTGGTAACGACGGCGCGTTGCCCGCATATGGGCGCGGATTTGTCGCTGGGTGATGTGGTGAATGATCAGTTGCGATGTGCTTACCATCACTTCAGTTTTGATTGTCATGGTGTGTGCCAGTCGGTGCCGTCGAATGACCCGGTGCCACCCGGTGCGAAGATATTCAGTTATCCCTGTGTTGAGCGTTTTGGTTTGATCTGGGCTTTTAATGGTGAAAAGCCACGCTTTCCGCCGCCGGAGGCACGGGATTTTGGCTATGAAAACCTGCGCTATCGGGCACGAAAAACGGATGTGTTTAACCACGCGCCGTGGATCAATATCGGTAATGTGTTTGATTTTCTGCATTTAAAATATGTTCATGGCCTGTCGTTTGATTACGATGTGGAGCGCATTAACTATCTGGATGATTACCACATTGAAAACGAAATCCAGTTTGATACCGAGCATCCTTATGAATCCCGCATTCGCATCACCGGCACCAATACGGTTGCCTACACCGTGGTAACGGATACGGCCAGTATCGGGCTGTTTACCCTGACGCCGATTGGCACACAATCGCACAGTTACTGTATTGCACTCACACCCGACAACAATGGGGATAGCGAAGCGGTACAGGAAAAGAAATTGCGTTTTCAGGAGTCGTTTGCCGATATGCTGCTGGTTGATGATGTGCGCACCTTGACCGGGTTGAAATTCAAGGTTGGTGCGATGTTGCGGGAAGATCAGGCACTGGTGAAGTTTTTCAGGTGGGTGCACCAGTTTCCCGTGAATGAAGCCAGTCGGGATTTTGAATAATTGCTCTTTGCATTGATAATCGGGGTCCGGTTTGTTCACTCTTACCCCAATTGGATGAGGAAAATTGATATGAAAAAATGCTGTGTCTTTATCGTTATGCTGGCATTGGGCTTTGGTACTTTGGCGGAAGAACTGGCAATACCCTTATCGGCCTCGGCTGAAGGTGCAAGCGTATACATTCTTGAGCCTGCCGATGGGGCTGTGGTGCCAGCCACCTTTATGGTGAAGTTTGGCTTGCATGGCATGGGTGTTGCTCCGGCGGGCATGGAGAAGGTCAATACCGGGCATCATCATTTGTTGGTGGATGTGGCTGAATTGCCTTCGCTCGATTTGCCGCTGGGTGGCGAGGTAAAGCATTTTGGTGGCGGACAAACCGAAACCGAGTTGACGCTTGCACCCGGCACGCACACGCTGCAGCTGATATTTGCCGATCATCGGCATATTCCGCATAACCCGCCCTTGCTGTCGCAGAAAATCACCATCACGGTGCTGGATGAGAGCAGCAAGCAGGATCAGTAAGCCGATGAACCCCCGCGAGCTGCTCACACAGCAAAACGAATGCACCCTGAGCTGGGTGAAGCGCGATGGTGGCCCGGCCTCGACCATCGTCAGTTTTATCTATCACGATGAAAAGTTGTGGATGACGGCGCTGGCGGGTTCGGCGCGGGTGCGGGCCATTCGGCGTGACCCGCGGGTGAGTGTGGTGGTGAGTGGCAAGGGTACGCCGCTGGGCCACAGCCGCTGTGTGTCGCTGCAGGGCCACTGCGAGATACGCGATGACCAGGCCACGCGCGATCTGTTCTTTCCGCTGTTTGCAAAGGCGGTAT
>JAGRJA010000207.1 GCA_020443005.1 Pseudomonadales bacterium | reverse complement strand
GTTGTATTTCACCGGCATTGTTGTTGCCATCGGTAAGCAATATTAACAGCCGGCTGTTCTCTGGCTGGTCTTTCAGTCGTTTTACGGCAAGTGCAATGGCATCGCCGATCGCTGTATCAGTACCCGCAAATCCCAGCATGGCTTCTTCAAGAAAGATACCGACAGTGTCGGTGTCAAAAGTCAGTGGAGACTGCAAATAAGCGTTGCTGCCGAAAAGAACAAGGCCTATTCGATCGCCTTTTCGCTGCTCGATAAACGCCTTGACGATTTTTTTTGTTGCGGTAATGCGCGCTACGGGTTCGCCATTGATTTCCATATCCTGCATTTTCATGCTGCCGGAAATATCAACTGCCAGGAGTAAATCCCTGCCTGTTATCGGCAGATTTATTGCATCGCCAACCCATTGCGGTCTGATGGCAGCAAAAACCAGAAGCAACCAGATAAGGTGGGCCAGTATATTTTTTCGGGGGTGGGTACCGGGGTTCAATGAATCGACTTTGTCGTTTCTGATGTATCTGAATGAGGGAACAATCAAGGCTTCTTCCTGAGCTTCCTGTTTATTTGGCAGGCGACCAATCAGCCAGGGAAGTGGCAGCAAGAGAGCAAACCAGGGCCAGGCAATTTCAAACACGGGTGAAACCTCCGGTGAACAAACGCCTGCTTTTTTCAATATTTCCCCTGTTGATATTGATTGACTCAATCCATGTGATGATGTGGCTTTTCAGGTTTTCTATGCTCTGCAGATTTGCAGGTTCAATATTTGCATATGGGCCAGCTTCAAAAAGTGTTTTATAACCTTCATGATCAAAGTATCGCGGGTAATTGCTGCGGAGCTGCTCGTAAAGTGCCAGCGTTGAAAGTGTCAAAACCCTGGGGTGTTGGTCGGGAACACAAACAATTTCACATTGTTTGCAAGTGATAATGAGAGAAGTCATCAAAGTGTTTAGCTGCTGGTTTTTTTGGTAGAGGTTCCATGCCTTGTTGATATCTGCAATTGCCTGGCTTTTTAATGCTAAAAGCGCTTTTTTATAACGATATTTTCGTATACCCCAAAAAAACCCGGTCAATAATGCCAGAAGCAGTACAAGCAGTATCCACCAGCCGGGTGCCAGTGGCCACCAGGAACTTTGCTCGGGAAGAATAATTGGGCGTAATGCTTCAAGATTATTCATGGGTGCTCAGACCTTTCTTCCGTCAATGGCGAAGCGAGTCAGAATTTTGTAGGGGTCATCAGCGCATTCAGCCTTGATGAAACATAGTGCATTCTTGCGATGAATCTCTTCCAGGAAGTTGACCTTTGTCCGCCAGATTTCCTGATATTTTTGCCTTCTTTTTTGATCATTTACCGAAAGTGACAGCGTTGTAAGGCCATCGGAAATGTGGACTCCGTCTTGTTCAGGCAGGGTTGTCTCGAAGTGATCGTAGACAAGACATGAAGTTATCTGGTGATGACGGGCAAGTTGCTGGATGCACTTTTCGGTCTGCTCATCAACACCATAGAAATCGCTAAGAATGAAGATTCTCGCGCCGGATTTTGCTGCCTTGCTGCAAAGCAGAAGTGCATTATTTAATCCATCCTCCGAAACAGGGGTGTTATTTTTAATCGATAAAACATTGTTATAGTCTTCAATGGATTTGAGCAGTTTAAGGACGGCGTTTCTGTGCTTGCGTGGTTTTATTTCTGTCTGTTTATCGTCGTTAAATACGAGCCCGCCAACCCTGTCGTTATTCTGCAGCGTGGCCCAGGCAATCATGGAAGCCAATTGCGCTGCCATTACCGACTTGTAGCAGATGCGACTGCCGAAAAAAAGCGATAATCGCTGATCAACAATAATAAATACCGGCTGTTCTTTTTCCTCACTAAAGACCTTTGTGTGGGTTTTTTGTGTTCTCGCCGTTACACGCCAGTCAATATTCCTGACATCATCGCCTGGCTGATAGTGCCGCACTTCTTCAAAATTGATACCACGGCCCCGGATTCTGGACTGATGATCTCCAGCTTGAAGCGCATTTGCATTTTTATTTTTGCGGAGCGCAAAGTTGCGAACATTCAACTGAAGCCTGATCAACTCATCGAGTCGACAATAGGGGCCACTGAGACAGCTTGGTACACTTTGTTTTGTGATCATAAGTGATTCAGAGAATTGTGACGCGTTCAAGAATCCGGGTCAGCACCCTGTCCTTTGAAATGTTGTTGGCCTCTGCTTCAAAGGTCAGCATAATGCGGTGCCTCAGGCAGTCATGAAACACAGCCTGAACATCATCCGGTGTTACAAAATCCCGCCCATCCAGCCAGGCATGTGCCCTCGCGCAGCGATCAAGTGCGATGGTGCCTCTCGGGCTGGCTCCGAATTCAATACTGGTGGCAAGCTCATGATCCCATTTTTCCGGTTGTCGGGTTGCCATGATTAACTGAAT
>JAGRJA010000206.1 GCA_020443005.1 Pseudomonadales bacterium | reverse complement strand
GGCTTTTCCGGAATCATTTGAGAGATGAAACTGGAATACTTTGCGGATGGTAATTTGGATTGTCCTTTGATTCTGCTTTATGGAGTAGAACCTGAGTGCATTAAGCTTCTTCAAGTTGAGTTGAATAAGCTAATTCAAGGTCAAATTAGCCAATTATTCATCCATGATTTGCCCGGATTTATCTCCGTTAACAATTGTCAACTGTTTGTTTCGGCAGGGAAAAGAGATATAGGTGTGAGGAATCTCGCGGCCGCGAACCAGTTCGAGTGTATTTTACAGGTCGAAACTTTGCAGCAAGTTATCGAGTTGCTCGATCCTTTTGCAACCAATCCGGAGAACGATGGCGTTCGGTTCCAATATTTAGATGATAGCGGCCCGATTGCATGGCTTATTTCAAGGGCAAGAAGCTGGTAGATTCAAGAATATGTCTGATGAATATGAAACCTTAACCATTACACGGTGTAACAGTGTAGTGCAGGTTTATCTGAACCGCCCCGAGGCCCGTAATGCGATGAACCGCCAGATGGTGCGGGATTTGCTGGACTTTTTCCAGGCCATCAAACGGGATCGGTCAGTGCGGGTGGTGATTTTGGGTGCACATGGCCCTACATTCTGTGCCGGTGGCGATATCAAGGAACTGCGCGAAGACCTCACCATACCACCCGAAGCGCAGATGTCTCAAGTGGAGACATTTGACACGATGCTGCGCGCTGTAAACGAAGCCCCCCAGGTTGTTATTGCCCGCATTCAAGGTGATGTGATGGGTGGCGGCGTGGGGCTGATTTGTGTAGCAGATATGGCAGTCGCGGCCGCAGACGTTAAAATAGGTCTCCCAGAGGTTCGTTTAGGGTTGGTCCCTGCGTTGATCTCCCCCTATGTGGTGGCCCGGATTGGCCTGACACGAGCTAGGGAGTGGATGCTGCGGGGACTAAGAGTGCAGACTGAGGTTGCGGCCGCAGCTGGTCTTATCACCATCGCCTGTCCTGCTAATGAGCTGGATCAACAGGTTACTAATCTGGTGAATGATGTCTTAGCTGCCCCTGCTACTGCCCTGGCAGCCTGCAAAGCCTTGCTCTTTGAAGTAGCGTCCCAAACCGCCGACGAAACAGTCGGTCATCGGGTGAATTTACTCAACCAACTCCGTACCAGTGCCGAAGGCCAAGAAGGCATGATGGCTTTCGTGCAAAAGCGGTCACCCAATTGGACAGAAAAATATGAGCCAGCAGTTGTCAGTCGTCAGTAACTATACCTTTCACTGATTGCTGCTAGCTGATCAATTTAATTTAGGAGAACCCCCATGAGAGATGTTCGTATCCTACGGTCTTTTATTGCACCGGATTCATTAGCTGAAATCATTGCCGACGAGTATCAGTTTGAAGACTTGGTAACCTGCAAAATGTTCAGCAAGTTACTGCGTACGCAGGACAATGACCATTATCAGGTCAAGGCTGGTGGTCAGAAATATGTTGCACGCATTTACCAACCTAGTGAACGGTTGCTGCGCCATGAGTCTGATTATCTGTTTGAGCTGGATTGGCTTACCTATCTCCGTAACAAAGGTTGCCCGGTTTCCTATCCCATTCGGCGCAAGGATGGCGGTTATTTGGGTAAACTGAATGC
>JAGRJA010000205.1 GCA_020443005.1 Pseudomonadales bacterium | reverse complement strand
TACACAGAGTCAGGTACTGGAGGCTTTCGCCAAATGGGGGCTTACCATAAACCCCGAAACGCGGGTTGTAAAAGGCATTGAAGCCTGCGTGGATTATTACAGTAGGCTGGCTGAAAAGCGGGCAATGCTTCCTTACGATATAGACGGCATCGTCTACAAGGTAAATGACCTGTCGCTACAACAACGATTAGGTTTTATAACAAAGGCCCCCCGTTGGGCGATCGCCAGAAAGTTTCCTGCACAGGAAGAGATGACCCAATTGCTCGATGTTGACTTTCAGGTGGGTCGAACCGGCGCAATTACGCCGGTTGCCAGACTTAAGCCCGTTTTTGTTGGCGGTGTGACGGTCAGTAATGCAACCTTGCATAACATGGATGAAATTGATCGCCTGCAATTGAAGATTGGTGATACCGTCATTGTTCGTCGGTCCGGCGATGTGATACCCAAAGTCGCACAGGTGGTGTATGAAAAGCGTCCACTGGATGCCAGTGATATTGCCATGCCTTTGCAATGCCCGGCTTGCGGTGCCGATATAGAGCGAATTGATGGCGAAGCGATCAGCAGGTGCACTGCCGGTTTTGCCTGTCCGGCACAGCGCAAGGAAAGTCTCAAACATTTTGCGAGCCGAAGGGCGATGAATATCGATGGTTTGGGCGATCGCCTGGTCAATCAGCTGGTCGACAGCGGTCTGGTTGAAACACCGGCAGACCTTTATCGGCTTGATCCTGCAGAAGTTGCCGCGCTGGAGAGAATGGGGGAAAAGTCGGCCCGAAATCTTGTGAATGCTATAGCATCATCCAAAAAATCAAGCCTGTCGAGATTACTTTATGCCCTCGGAATCAGGGAAGTAGGTGAGACTACGGCACAAAATCTTGCAAAACATTTTCATTCTATGGATGCAATCAGTGCTGCCACACAGGAAGACTTTCAAAGTGTCGATGATATAGGGCCTGTCGTAGCACACCATTTGTACAGTTTCTTTAACAGAGAAGAAACGATGAAATTGCTGGCAGAGCTGATTGAGCTGGGCGTTTCTTGCAAGGTGGACGCTATGCCCGGTACAAAAAATGATAACCACCCCTTGCGGGACAAAATAATCGTTATTACCGGTACACTTGCTTCCATGAGCAGAGATGAGCTCAAGGAAAAGCTGGTGGCCAGAGGGGCGAGGGTTTCGGGCAGTGTGTCTGCCAAAACGGATATGCTGATTGCTGGAGAAAAAGCAGGGTCTAAACGCTCAAAGGCTGAGAAGCTGGGTGTACCTATTGTCAACGAACACGAAATACTCGATTTGCTGTAAGGTCATCAAAACTCTTGGTTGCAACTTTGTTTTCAGGTTAGCGGGTTTTCATTTTTCTGATTCGACAATAGGGTCTTCAGTTCGCCAACCACATCTCGCCAGTGTTCGTTATCTGCTGTATAACGGGCGATAAAATTCAGCCTGTCAAACTTGCCGTTACAACGCTCGAATAGCCTTTCTGCAAGATACTTTCGTTCGCAGACTATTGCGATTTCATCAAGCATTTCATCACTTATCAGGGCGCTCATGCTTTCCCATTTGCCCGATTTGGAAAGGCGGTTAAGTTCCGGCTGCAATTCTCCCCAGTTATGACAGTCGAGCACCGGTTTGTAGGCCGGGGTTGATGCGTAAAATGCAATTTGCCTTCGTACCTTTTCGCGTGTGTTGTTCAGCGCTTCCTCTGTTGATCCTGTACCGATGATGATGGAACAGGACAGTTCGATGTCCTGACGCTTTTTTCCTGCCTTGTTGAGTCCCGCGCGCAATCGGGGAAGCGTAATATTTTCAACGGATTTTCCGGTATTGAAAGGGTGAATAAAAAAACCATCAGCGACTTCACCCATTGCCTCGGTCATTTTCGGCCCGACACCGGCGGCGAAAATTTTTGCCATTCCGAAAGGGTTAGGTCCAGGGTTGAAAGCAGGCGTCATCAGGCTGTGTCGAAAGAAATCTCCTTCAAAGTGAAGCCGGCTTTCCTGTTGCCAGCTGGACAGAATTGCCTTGGTGGCCAGAATATATTCTTTCATTCTTGAAACCGGTTGTGACCATTGGCAGGAAAAGCGTTTTTCAATGTGGGCCTGTATCTGGGTGCCAAGCCCGAGAATAAAGCGGCCTTTGGCTATTTGCTGAAGATCGTGACTCAGGTATGCCAGAGACATTGGGTTTCTGGCAAAAGCAACGGCGATGCCGGTACCGAGAGTGATTCTGGATGTGGAGGTTGCTGCCATTGCCAGGGGGAGAAAGGGGTCGTGCTGCCCCTCGAAGCTGTAGGCAGTGTCGTAACCGGCATCTTCCAGCTCTTTTGCAAGAGAAACGGATCGGGCCGGATTTTCCAACACCATGGTTGTATCTATTTTCATCAGTGTCGGGCTCCGATTTTTTCTGAAATACTGGTTCTGAAATACTGCGCGAGTGGTCTGAAGGTCTTTTGAGATCATGGCAGACCAGCCCGATCAATATAAAGCAGGGCTTGTGCTGCTACTGGATCAGGGAAAGGAACTCGAGTCTGGTGGCATCTCGCTTTCTGAAATCACCAAGCATGGCAGATGTTTTCATCAGTGAGTTCTGTTTTTCAACACCTCGCATCATCATGCAAAGATGTTTGGCCTCGATAATTACGGCGACACCTGATGCTCCCGTAACATCACGAATAGTGTTGGCAATCTGGGTAGTCAGGTTTTCCTGAATTTGCAAGCGACGAGCATACATGTCGACGACTCTCGCCACTTTGGACAGGCCCAGTACCTTGCCGGTGGGAATATAGGCAACATGACATTTGCCAATAAAAGGCAGCAGATGATGCTCACACAGGGAATAGAGCTCGATGTCCTTGACAATAACCATTTCATTCGAGTCCGAATCGAAGAGGGCCCCGTTAATCACTTCATCGAGTGTTTGCTCATAACCACGGGTCAAGAACCTGAAAGCCTTGGCCGCTCTCTCTGGAGTGCCGACAAGGCCATTGCGTGTCAAATCTTCACCTACGGCTTCAATGATATGAGAAAATGCGTCTTTCATGGTGAGTTCCCTGTTTTGTTAGCGCAACATTACGCGATTGAATCTTCAAAATAAAGGGTGAATTCTCACAGTAAAGAGCGTTAAATACCCGCGATAAAACAAAGGGCTTGAATGTGGAATATCTTGTTGAGGACGATGCGGAAACGATCGGTAGCCTGATAACCAGTGTCGAGGCTGTTCTGGAAAAACATCGCGTCTATCTTGGGCATGGCACAGATAATTACTGGGATGAAGCAGTGCATCTGGTTTGTTATGTTCTTGATTTGCCGATTGATAGTGATCCTTCGGTCATGGGGGATGAAGTTGAGAACACTGAGGAAATGGTGTCAGAGTTGAACAGGTGTCTCCACTATCGGGTAGAGGAATGCGTGCCCTTGCCGTATATCACCCGCACTGCCTGGTTTGCAGCAATGCCATTTTATATTGACGAAAGGGCGCTGATTCCACGCTCGCCAATCGCCGAGCTACTGGTAAAGCAATTTCAACCCTGGTTAACTGTTTATCCTGATAATATTCTCGATCTTTGTTGTGGCGGTGGATGTATCGGTATTGCAGCTGCCCACTATTTTCAGGATAGCAAGGTGGATATGGTTGACATCAGTGAAGATGCGCTGGATGTGGCCAGAGAGAATATCGGAATTTATGCTCTGGAAAACAGGGTTGAAGTTTTTAATTCCAACCTTTTTGATCAGTTGCCGGACAAAAAATACCAGTTGATCATCAGCAATCCACCCTATGTGGATGAAGGGGATATGTCGTCCCTGCCAGCAGAATTCGAACATGAACCTGTGTTGGCACTGGCCGCAGGGGTTGATGGCCTGGATATTGTAAGAGAGATACTGGATAAAGCTGATCGTTTTCTGACGGATGATGGTATTCTCGTTGTCGAGGTGGGGAACAGCCAGCCTGCACTCGAGGAGGCTTTTTCACATTTGCCCTTTGTATGGCTTGAATTTGAACATGGCGGTTCGGGCGTTTTTTTATTGAAAGCGACTGACTTGAAGCAATAGTGTTGTAAGCATGGATGCCGGGAAAACAGCTTTTTCCGGTTAAGACAAATTCAGTCTTTCCTTGTCGTATAATAATTGATTTTTGATAGGTACAGAAATGCCAGGTAACAGCTTCGGTCAACTTTTCAGGGTTACTACTTTTGGAGAAAGCCACGGACCTGCTCTGGGCTGTATTGTCGATGGCTGTCCACCGGGGCTGGCCCTGACAGAGCAGGATTTACAGGTAGATCTGGATCGAAGAAAACCCGGCACATCGCGTTATACAACACAGCGCAAGGAAGGGGATATTGTAAAAATTCTCTCCGGAGTGTTTGATGGTAAAACAACGGGCACACCTATCGGACTGATGATCGAAAATACCGTCCTGCGATCCAGGGACTATAGCAACATCAAGGATGTGTTTCGTGCGGGCCATGCTGATTACACCTATAGCCAAAAATACGGTTTCAGGGATTATCGGGGTGGTGGTCGTTCATCCGCGCGTGAAACAGCAATGCGTGTTGCCGCTGGTGGCATTGCCAAAAAATACCTTTCACAGCGAGGCATGTCGATTACAGGTTGCCTGATTGGCCTTGGGCCCATCGAAATTGAGCCTCGCAACTGGGCGGCGGTGAATGAAAATCCGTTTTTTTGCCCTGATCCTGCCAAGGTTCCAGAACTTCAATCTTATATGGAAGCACTGAACAAACAGGGTGATTCAATCGGCGCCAAATTATTGGTCAAGGCGTCAGGTGTGCCTGTTGGTTTGGGTGAGCCCGTATTCGACAGGCTGGATGCCGATATTGCCCACGCCATGATGGGGATTAATGCCGTTAAAGGTGTGGAAATAGGTGCCGGTTTCGAAAGTGCAAAACAGCGTGGAACCGAACACAGGGATGAAATCAGTCCCCAGGGTTTTTTGAGTAATCAGGCTGGAGGTGTGTTGGGTGGCATTTCAACAGGGCAGGATATTGTGGTCAAGCTGGCCTTGAAACCAACCTCCAGTCTGCATTTGCCCGGGCAATCGGTAAATATCCATGGAGAGTCCGTTGAAGTTATTACCAAAGGTCGACACGACCCTTGTGTAGGTATTCGGGCAACACCCATTGCAGAAGCGATGCTTGCATTGGTGCTTATGGATCATTATTTGCGTCACAGAGCGCAAAATGCAGATGTCAACTCAGGGATTCCGGTTATTCCTGCGCAATTCCAGTAATTTCTCCTGCGTGTGATGCATTCACAAAAGCTCCCTTACTGGCGCCTGTCGTCATTCTATTTTTTCTACTTTGCCGTTCTGGGTATGATGGTGCCTTACTGGCCCGTTTATTTGCATTACCTGGG